>CAVKLS010000006.1:6962-21959 GCA_963657025.1 bacterium
AGATAAACGTTACAACGAATATCGTAACGGTTGACAGACCGACAAATAAATAAACCCGTGCAAAGCACTGCATAAAAAGCAAAGCGAGAAGTCTTTTCGACCTCTCGCTTTTTTGATTAGGGATATTTTTATTTATTCTCGAGATATGTTTCGATTCTGAATCTCGGTCTGCGCTTAACCTCGGAGTAAATCTTTCCGATGTAAGTTCCGACAACACCGATACAGAAAAGCTGAATGCCGCCCAAAAGCCAAATGGAAGCAACGATTGCAGTCCAGCCTGCTACGGCTGCGCCGACAGCATGGGAAATAAGAGCATAGAGCAGTCCGAAAATGCTGAGTATCGAGATGATGATACCGAGATTTGAGATAAGCTTAAGCGGCTTAACGCTGAATGAGGTGATACCGTCAACGGCAAAAGCAAGCATCTTCTTGAGCGGATACTTGGATTCACCCGCAAATCTCTCGTGTCTGTCGTAGTAAACATAGTCACTGCGATAGCCGATAAGCGGAACAATGCCGCGCAGGAAAAGGTTTACCTCGCTGTACTCTGAAAGTCCCTCAAGCGCTCTCTTGCTCATGAGACGATAGTCGGCGTGGTTGAAAACGATATCTACGCCGAGTATCTTCATGAACTTATAGAAGCCCTCTGCTGTGGTCTTCTTGAAGAATGTGTCCGTGTCACGCTTGTTTCTTACACCGTACACAACATCGCAACCGTCAAGATACTTTGAAACGAACTCATCGAGAACATCGGTATCGTCCTGAAGGTCGGCGTCGAGGCTGATTGCGCAGTCGCACTTCTCCATGGCTGTCATAAGACCTGCAAGAAGAGCGTTCTGATGGCCTCTGTTGTGTGCAAGCTTAACACCCTCTACAAGGCTGTTCGACTTATTGAAGCTGTCGATAATCTCCCATGTCTTATCCTTAGATCCGTCGTCGACATAGAGAATTCTTGACTTATCATCGGCAAGACCCTTCTCCTTCATGGAGGTGAGTTTTTCTGTCAATCTCTTGGTTGTCTCATGAAGAACAGCTTCTTCATTGTAGCAGGGAATAACAAAATACACGGTGGGATTTTTCTTTTCTGTTTTTACTGATTCACTCATTTTAAATCTCCTTTATTTTTATGTATCTTTATTGATTTTATCTTTTTTATCGCTTTCGGTCTCAGCTTTGGAGGTTCTTTCAACCTCGCTCACCGTTTCAAGTGCCGACTCGAATTCCGCCTCTTTTTTCAGAGCCTCAAGCTCTTTTAGGTAAGACTTCGGGTCTTTGACAAACATGTATTTGTCGTTTTTTCTTTTCTTGAAGCTTAAGTTGTTCTCAAGGCAGTAATCGGAGAATTTTCCAAGCTTGAAGACAGGCTTTCTCTCAGTCTTCGGCTTTTCAGCCTTAATTTCTTCATCATGCTTTTTCTTCGCTCTTATAAGAACGATGTACACGGCAAGAACCAAAGCAGATACTGCCGTGGAAATCATACCTGCCGTGAGTCCCGGAGTTTTGTAGGTAAATTCTATTTTGACATCATCACCCTTTGGAATTCTGACAGCCATAAATCCGACATTGGCATTGATTATCTCTGCGGAAACACCGTTTACGGTTGCGCTCCAACCGCTTTCGGACGGAACGCTGAAGAAAATGATTCTCTCCTCTGTGCTCGAAATCGACGCTGTGAAACCTGTGTTTGTGTAGGTAAAGGTATCGCAGGTTACGCTTGCTCTCTCCATGCAGTCGTTTTTGTATGCCTCCTGAGTGAACTCTACGGAATCGACATACAGCGGCGAAAGAATATCCTTGACGAGGTCAACCTTATCATCGGGAACAATAAGTGCCTTTAGCATGACAAGCTCCCTCTCGTTTGTTGTCAGCTTTTCAGCCTGACTGTAGGTTATATAGTAATCATAGCTGAAGCCCATGGGAATGTAATACTCATTCTCCCAGATATCAAAGCCGTTTGCCGTGCCGTAGAAAATCCAGCCGGGCATCTGAGCATTCTCTTCGCTGTAATCACTCGAGAACTTCTCGTCATCCGATTCGTCATCAAAAAGCCATCTTACGCTTGTCAGTCCTCTGACGCCGTAATGAGTTGTGTCGGGTCTTGAAGCCACGTCACGCGTAACTCCGATAAAATCATAGTAATCCATAATCGAGCCGGGCACGATTGAGTGGAAAGCCTGAATAGTCGGTATCTCCCAGAACATTCCACTGTTGTCGAGCGACTCGTAGAAGTCCGATCTCACGTTATCGAGAGACTCGGTATCAAACGGCAAATCTTCGCCGCCGTTGAGTGCATACGGAATCAAATGTCCATAAGGGTCGGCACTTTGCGACTTTCCGAGCCCGATGAAGAAAATCGAGTACACAACCACCGTTGCGCTCAGAAGAATGTTTGCAGCCCTCAAGAAAACCTTCTTGTTCTTTCGGCAGAACATAAACAGGAACGCCACAAACGCTATGCATATGAGCGAAACCGCCGCATAGCTCCAGAACCTCGTCGGGTACTTCTCAAGTCCGAAGCTGACGGTCGAATTTCCGTCGTCGTCGGTTCCGAAGGTCGGCATGAGGCCCACTCCCACCACAATGAACATCGTGATGACAGCCGTCCACTTGACGGCACGCTTCCAGTTCACGTTCTCACTTTCGAGTGACATTCCAGTGGCAAGAGCCATCATAAGCGTGAGCATATAGTACCATCTTGCGTAGAAGCTGCCGTTAAACAGCTGAAAGCTTGAGTTAAAAACAGGAATGAGCGCCGCCGCAAAGCAGCAATAAATTATCCTCTTGAGCCAGTGCTTGCGTCTTAGCTGCAGCCAGCCTATTACGCCCGTCATACCGAAAAGCGGAAGCCATGCTCCGAGAGAAGCCCACTTGGATTCACTGTCCGGAGTGAAGTTTGGTCTCGCAGGCAAATCGGGCATAAAGAAGAAGCACTCGATAATGTGCAGATATCTCTGAACATTGTTGTATAAAAGAGCATTGTAACCGCTTATCGGATTAGATACTCTCGAATTCTGCATAACCGCAAGGACAGACGGGAACAGAAGTATACCTGCCATTCCCACGCCTATGACTGCCTCCAAAACGGCAAGGAAAAATTCCTTTATGCTTACCTTCCAGCTGCCCGTGATAAGTCTTATGAAGAAATAGAGCAATGCGAAGGTTACCATTCCGCAGAAGAAATAGTAATTTATAATACAGCAAGCTGCGACAGCCAGCGCAAACAAGCCTCTTCTTTTATTTAAGACAAATTCGTCCATCGCCGTCAGCAGCAGCGGGAAAAATACTATCGCCTCGTGGAAGTGATTGAAGAAGATGTTGTAAATCGAAAAGCCTGAAAAAGCATACATGACCGCCGTCATGAGTGCTATTGTATCGGTCTTGATATAGCGTCTGACATAAATATAGCCCGTCATTGTGGCACAAGCGAACTTTAAAATCAGAAGCGGCCCCATAAGGTACTGAATCCATTCGCTTGGAAAAGGAATAGTCAGCCAGAAAAACGGCGAGCCCAAAAGATAGAAGCTGTATGAGCCGATGAAGTTGGCTCCTAAATCCGTAATGTGGCTCCATCCCATATTGCCGCTTACAACGGCATCGTGAGCAAGGCGGTAGAAGGTGACCTGCTGAACATTGAAATCACCATAAAACAAGAATCTTCCCCCGTCCCGTATGATGAACGGTATGAAGATGATAAACGAAAGAGCAAGACCTGTGAAAAAAGCTCTGAGCACACCGTTTGTCCTCAGCCGCTTTTTGGTTCCAGGAATTTCTCCCGACAATTTGTTTGACGGCATAAAACAGAAATCCTCCGATTTTCAATAATGTAAGTCTGTACCTGAGACTTAATATCATATCTCTTTTTCATTATCCTTTTTCGCATGTTCGTTTTGCTGAAAAACAAGACATACGCATTTAGATTGTACCATTTTAATCCTGATTTATCAACCGATATAACGCTAAATATTAGGCTGTAACCCTATTTTAGCCGCCGCCAGCAAATTTTCTCGCACATTTGTCTCGGTGAATTTTCTGAGTTATTTAAAATATGTTGCATTTGAAACTAAAAGGGTATATACTTCACTTTGGAACTTTATATGTCAGGACGGAGGTAATCAATACGAATATTTTAGCAAAAAAAGATGCCGATATGACCGAAGGCGTCATTTGGAAACATTTGGTAGCCTTTGCCGTACCTATGGCAATAGGCTTGCTTTTTCAGCAGCTTTACAACACAGTCGATACGATAGTAGTCGGACGATGTGTCTCCAGCGAGGCTCTTGCCGCCGTGGGAAGCACAACGCCTATCATAAATATGCTCGTCGGTCTTTGTACGGGACTTTCCACGGGTGCATCCGTCATAATTTCCCAATATTACGGCGCACACGAAAACGAAAGGCTCTCAAAAGCCGTCAACACCACTATCGCTTTCACGGGAATTCTGTGCGTCATAGCAACAGTGGTCGGAATTTTCATAACCGACCCCATGCTTAAATTTATGGATACTCCGAGTGAGGTTTTCCCCGAATCTCATAAATACCTCACAATTTATTTCGGCGGAATAACGGGACTCATCCTCTACAATATGGGCGGCTCCATTTTGCGTGCGGTAGGCGATTCTACAAGACCAACATATTATCTTATTCTCTCGGCACTTCTCAACATAGTGCTTGACCTTGTTTTCGTCATCGTCTTCAAGTGGGGAGTCATGGGCGTTGCCGTTGCTACCGATATATCCCAGCTTATTTCGGGTGTGCTTATTCTGGTTTCTCTCACAAGAACATCTGGTACATACGCAATCAAGTGGAAGCAAATGGGAATAGATTTCAGCATTCTCAAGCAGATTTTCACCGTCGGTATGCCCGCAGGTATTCAGCAGGCGGTCACGTCCTTCTCGAATGTTTATGTACAGTCCTACATAAACTTTTTCGGTGCTTCGGCTATGGCAGGCTGGGCGGCTTACAACAAGCTTGATGTTATCATTCTCGTTCCCGTTCAGGCAATCGCACTTGCCTCCACCACCTTTGTCGGTCAGAACTACGGTGCTCAAAAATTCAAGCGTCTTCGCAGCGGTGTAAAATGGGCACTCGTCGCTTCAATCATCATAACAACAACCGTTGCAATCGGAGTTGTAATTTTCCGAGATACCTTGTTACTTATGTTCACGACAGACAGCGATGTTCTGAGCTTTGCATCCACATTCATTCGCTGGGTTTCACCTTTCTATGCCATTATCTGCGTTAACCAGATTTTTGCGGGAGCTCTCAGAGGCGTCGGAAAAAGTATGATTCCGATGGTAATCATGCTTTCATCGTTTGTTTTCTTCCGTCAGATTTACCTTTATGTCAACAAAAGTCTCGGCGGAGGATACATCTCCATGGCTATGAGCTACCCCGCCGGCTGGCTCATCTGCTCAGTTGCCATGACGGTTTTCTATATTATCGTCATGAGAAAGCTTGAAAACTCTTACACTTCAAAAGAATAAAATTAAAGCCGTCGCTTGTTCCTCACAAATAAGCGACGGCTTTTTGTCTTCAATTTTCATTTTTACACGGGTAAATTGCCGCTACGTACTTGTAGTATCTTCCGTTAAATTCAGAGCCGTAACTCATAACCAGTATCGCTTTATCAATCTTAGCGTATGCTTCGTAATTTTCAAGTGCAGATAAATCCGTCACCGACATATTCCAATATTTCCAATTATTATATACAAACTCAGCTTTTGTCTTCAGCTTGCCGGATGAATTTTCTGCCAAATAAATTCCAAAATCACTCACCTCAATAAGCTCAAGCGAATGGTTGATTCTGCCGATTTCTTCGGGCAGCAGGAACTGATAATAATTGCCTAAAATACCTATTCCCGAGTTGAGCGGGTGAATTTCAAGCACCTCTTCAAGCGTCGTCTTTCCGATTATTTCAATGGGCTCATCCTTGCTCTTTAAATCCGAAGCAAAAACCGCGCCGTGACTTTCTTCGTCATCAGTCACGATTCTCTCCCATCTGCCGCTTCTCATGTTAATTCCCGCAACACAATAGCCGCCGTTTTTTGCCGACTTTGTAAGCACTGCCATTCTAACTTTATATCTGCGCATTATTCAATTCTCATCTCGTCATTCGTCATAAGCTTCTTCCAAGTGATAGCCTATCTGTGCATTTCGCTTTTTGTAAGCAATTTTCAGCATTTCCTCATCCGTCATATCGTTATCCGAGGCAAAAATAGACACCTGCGCTCGGTTGGGAAAATACATATTAAGCAATCTTTCGTCAAGCTCAATCTGATTTTGCAAGCTGCCGTCGGCAAGAATGTGATTCACATTCACTCCGCTTACGGCAAAGGCTCTTGCAACCATAATTGCCCTGTGGCAGTCAATCGGGTCTTTTTCCGTGCACATAAGGACAATATTGTTTCCCTTTTCAAGTCCCAGTATCACATTTTTCATTGCCTTAACAAAAAATCCGACCGTGCAGTCTTGGAAAAATCCAAATAACCGTCCTCGTGATAGAGCTCTCTGTCTTTCTGCCTTGCTCCGAAATATTTTCCCATATACGAATATACGATATTTTCTTTTTCAAGCAATTCCGACAGCTTTTCCCTGTTGTAGGTTTCGGCATATTTTGAATAAGGAGTACTCCTTACATCAAGCAGATAGTTTATTTTGTTGTTTTTAAGCATCGCCGCAAAATATTCAAAATCATGCAGAGAATGTCCTATTGTGAAAAGCTGTCCCATAAAATCACTTTCCGAGTTTTTTATTTAATTGTATAACCATTTCTGGTTTCTTTCAAGAGCATTAAGGAAACTATAATTAAAGCAAGGCTTGATTTTATCGTAAAATATCCAAATTGTTTCAAAACCATGCCACTGATATATACCATCCGGAATAATAATGACACCGGTTTTCGGGATTGATATAGTCTGGTGTGCCCAATCCGATTTTTGTGTAGAATGAAAGGTATCCTTCGAGATTCCTGTAATTCTGCTGACCTCGACACACTTCGCAAAGTGTAATATAATGCTTCCGTTGTCGCACCCAAACTGGCAACCAGCCCAAAGAATAAGCCACCTTGACCAAAACGGAATAGAAAAGCACCGAGATGGCGGTCTCGGTGCTTTTCGTTGTCCTCACGGACTTTAATCTCTTTTCGCTTGAACTCATTATATCATACTCAAAAGCGAAATTCAATTGAATTTCTTCTCTAATTGTTTTGATTATTTGTTATTACTAATAATAACGAATAGCAAGGATTTAGCCTTACAACACATCTAAAGTAGCTAAAATAAAGATGGTAGTAAAAACAGCCTTTTCAGAGTGTCTGCCAGGCTAAAAAAGAGAGAAGTCTCATTAAAGACTTCTCTCTATAAAACGATTAAACGAGCGTTTACGCTACGAACATATGTTTGGTTATTCCCACTCGACCGTGCCCGGCGGCTTACTTGTAATATCGTAGACCACGCGGTTTATGTGAGAACACTCATTTGTAATTCTGTTGGATACCTTAGCAAGAATATCGTACGGAATTCTTGCCCAGTCGGCAGTCATAAAGTCGTCGGTTGTAACCGCACGAATAACAACAACATTGTCATAAGTTCTGTGGTCACCCATAACTCCGACGGAATTAACTCCCGGAAGAACACAGAAGAACTGTGCCAGCTCCTTCTCGTATCCGTTCTTTGCCATCTCGTCACGCAAGACCCAGTCGGCATCCTGAAGAATTCTTACCTTCTCTGCTGTTACCTCACCGATGATACGCACGCCGAGTCCCGGACCCGGGAACGGCTGACGCCAGACAAGCTCCTTCGGAATGCCGAGCTTCTCTCCGACCTTTCTGACTTCGTCCTTGAAAAGATCGCCGAGCGGCTCAATTGTATCGATGAACTTGATGTCATCCGGTCTCTTAACCATATTGTGGTGAGTTTTGATAACGGCTGTGTTTGCCTTTCCGTCACTCTTTCCCTTACCGGACTCTATTCTGTCGGGGTAGATTGTTCCCTGCGCAAAATATCCGTCCTCAGCTCTTGCACGAACCTCGTCCCAGAATACCTTATAGAATTCTGTTCCGATTATCTTTCTCTTCTCCTCAGGATCTGTTACGCCCTTAAGGCACTGCATAAAGTGATCTCCGCAGTTAACCCTGACGAAATTCATATCAAAAAGCGAAGTGAATGTCTGCTCGACAAAGTCTCCCTCGTCCTTTCTCATAAGTCCCTGGTCGACAAATACGCAAGTGAGCTGCTTTCCTACCGCACGGCTCAAAAGTCCTGCGGCAACAGAAGAATCAACTCCGCCCGAAAGACCAAGAATGACATTCTTATCACCGATTTTCTCTCTGAGTGCGGCTACGGTATCATCTATGAAGTTTTCCATAACCCAATCGCCCTTGCAATCACATACCTCATAAAGGAAATTGTAGAGCATTTTGTTACCGAACTCGGAGTGAGTTACCTCCGGGTGGAACTGAACGGCATAGATATTCTTCCCGACATTCTCCATGGCTGCGCACGGACAGTCATTTGTATTGCCAGTAACCTCAAATCCCTCGGGAGCTCTTGAGATGTAGTCCGTATGGCTCATCCAAACGGTGCTCGTCTTCGGAACATCCTTGAAAAGCTTTGAGTCGCTCTTGATTACGCTGAAATCTATTTTGCCGTATTCTGAAACGGGTGCGGTCTTAACCTCGCCGTCTGCCATCCATGCGATGAGCTGGCAGCCGTAGCAAATTCCGAGCACGGGAATTCCAAGCTCGAGAATTTCCTTGGAATAATGCGGTGAGCTCATATCAAAGACGGAATTCGGGCCGCCCGTGAATATAATGCCCTTATAGTTATTTGCTTTAATCTCTTCGATTGGTGTTGTATACGGAAGGATTTCCGCATAGACCTTGTGGTCACGCACACGCCTTGCGATAAGCTGATTGTACTGTCCGCCAAAATCAAGGACAAGTACCTTTTCGCTGACCGATGCTGAATTGGACATTGGTCTCCTCCTTTTGATGAAATTTAGAGTAAGGTAAAAATGTGCAAAAGGTGCTCCCTCTCAGAGAATGAATCTCTGAGAATCGGGGGCATCTGCATTTTTGTTTATTTTATTCTACCGTAACGCTCTTTGCGAGATTTCTCGGCTTATCAATGTCACAGCCTCTCATAGCGGCAACATAATAAGCAAAGAGCTGGAACGGAACCACCTCAACGCTCGGAAGCATGAAGTCTGAAATTTCAGGGATATAGAAGTTGAAATCTGTCTCGGACTCGATTTCCTTTCGGTTCGAGGTTGTGACACCGAGAACGACAGCTCCTCTAGCCTTGACCTCCTTGATATTGGAGAGCATCTTCTCAAAAAGCTTCTGATACGATGCAAAAGCAATAACAAGGGTTCCCGGCTCGATGAGTGAGATAGGGCCGTGCTTGAGCTCGCCGCCCGTGTAAGCCTCGGAGTGGATATACGAAATCTCCTTGAGCTTTAAGGAAGCCTCGAGAGATACGGCATAGTCAACATTTCTTCCGATGAAGTACATATCATCTGCGCCAAAGGACTTTGATGCGAAATATTGAATCTTCTCCTCTTCCTTGAGAGTCTCGCTGATGAGCTCGGGAAGTCTTTCGAGATCCTTGATATATGCGTCATACTGCTCGCTTGTTATTGTACCCTTAAGGTCTGCAAGATAGATACCCATCATATACATAACGGCAAGCTGTGTGGAATAAGCCTTTGTGGAAGCAACGCTTATCTCAGGACCTGCCCAAGTATAGATTACGTCATCACTCTCGTTTGCAATGGTAGAACCGACAACATTTACTATGGAAATAGTTCTTGAGCCGTGCTTTTTAGCCTCACGAAGAGCCGCAAGTGTGTCTGCCGTCTCACCGGACTGGCTGATAATGATAACAAGTGTGTGCTCGTCAAGCAGCGGATCACGGTATCTGAACTCAGACGCTACATCTGTTTCAACGGGAATTCTGACAAGCTTCTCAAAGGTGTATTTACCTGCAACGCCGACATGATAAGCCGTACCGCAGCCGATAAAATAAATCTTGTTAATCTTTTCAAAATCCTCTTTTGTAAGTGAAACGTCATCGAGAACGATTCTGCCGTCACGGATTCGCGGAGAAATTGTGTTTCTTACAACCTCGGGCTGCTCGTTGATTTCCTTGAGCATAAAGTGCGGATAGCCGCCCTTTTCAGCCGAAGCCAAATCCCACTCTACTGTCTCGGATTCCTTCTCGATTTCCTCGAGGTCGGTGTTGTAGAACTTAACATCGTCCTTTGTGAGAACAGCAATTTCCTTCTCCTGAATTCTTACGATCTCTCTTGTTCCGGCAAGGATTGCGGGAATATCGGAAGCTAAATAGTTCTCTCCCTTACCCTTACCGATGATGAGCGGGCTATCCTTTCTGACGCAGAAAATTCTGTCGGAAAAGTCCTCGCAAATGATACCGAGTGCATAGCTGCCCTCAACCTTTGAGATAACCTTTGCGATAGTCTCGAGAATATGTCCCTGACATTCACCGTTATAGTAGTACTCAAGAAGCTGAGCGACAACCTCTGTATCGGTCTCCGAAACAAATTCAATACCCTTACGAATTAAATACTCACGGATTTCAAGGTAATTCTCAATTATTCCGTTATGAACGACCGCAAAGCGACCGTCCTCGCTGAGATGCGGATGTGAGTTAAGGTCTGACGGAGCACCGTGAGTTGCCCATCTTGTGTGTCCTATGCCCATGCTGCCCATGAGCGGCTCTCTCTCGTCGAGAATGCCCTCGAGAACACTGAGTCTACCCTTTGCCTTAACTATATCGATTTTTCCACCGCCGTAGACTGCAACTCCGGAAGAATCATACCCTCTGTACTCGAGCTTCTCAAGTCCCTGTAAAAGGAACGGAACAGCTCGGTTTTCTCCAATATATCCTACAATTCCGCACATACTGATTACCTGTAAATAATATCTGTTCTTGACGGGCCGTTGGAAACCATTCCAATTCTTGCGTCAATAGCCTTTTCAATGAATTCTACGTATTTCTTTGCATTCTCAGGGAGATCCTCGTAGTTCTTGATTCCCCTGATGTCACACTTCCATCCCGGAAGAGTGGTGAACACCGGCTTAGCCTTTGAAAGCTTAGCGGGAACCGGGAACACATCCGTTACCTCGCCGTCAATCTCATATCCCGTGCAAACCTTAATCTCATCGAGATAGGAAAGAACATCAAGACATGTGATGCAGACGTTTGTTGCGCCCTGAACCATGCAGCCGTACTTTGTTGCGACGGTGTCAAACCAGCCGACTCTTCTCGGTCTGCCTGTTGTAGCACCGAATTCGCCTTTGTCTCCGCCTCTGCGGCGAAGCTCGTCGCCCTCCTCACCGAGAAGCTCGCTGACGAACGGCTCTGTGGGAGAACCGACGCATGAGGAATATGCCTTAGTTACGCATATAACCTCCTTAAGCTCTGTCGGAGGAACGCATGCACCGACAGTACCGAAGCCTGCAAGTGTATGAGATGATGTTGTCATCGGGCACATACCGAGCATCGGGTCTTTCATAGAACCGAGCTGACCCTCGAGAAGAACGGTCTTGCCCTCCTTGAGTGCCTTGTGAACAAACGAAACAGCATCGCCGACATAAGGTCTGATGAGTTCTCTGTACTGCTTGAGCTCGTTGTAGAGAGTATCAAAATCAAGCTTTGGCTTGTGGTAAAGGTGCTCGAAAAGAATATTCTTGACCTCAACTGCTGCGCTGAGTCTTGTCTTTAATCTCTCGTCATCATAGAGATCTGCGACCATAATACCCGTCTTTGCGTAAACATCTGAGTAGAACGGAGCAATACCCGACTTTGTTGAACCGAAAGCACGGCCCGCAAGTCTCTCCTCCTCGTAGCCGTCCTGAAGTGCATGGTACGGCATGAGAATCTGAGCTCTCTCGCTGATTATAAGCTTAGGTGCAGGCACGCCCTGATCCTCAATACTCTTGAGCTCGTCACAAAGCTTCTTGATATCAAGTGCAACACCGTTTCCGATGATGTTTGTGATGTGTGGGTAGAAGCTTCCCGACGGAAGAATATGGAGTGCAAAACGTCCGTACTCATTGATGATAGTGTGGCCCGCATTGGCGCCGCCCTGGAAACGAATGACAACATCGCTTGTCTCGGCAAGAACATCTGTTACCTTGCCCTTGCCCTCGTCACCCCAGTTGGCACCGACAATTGCTTTAACTGGCATTTTACTTCACCTTTCTTTTAGATAGTGATAGATTTAATATTAAATTAATACTTGCTCTCGCAAATATATTTATGCTTTTTTATTTTGATGCACAATCAAACGTTGATTTCTGCATGCTCCTCAGGAACATCGTCATACTCCTTAAGCTTAGGTCTTACAACCTCGTTCAAGAAGTCCTCTGTCTGAACCGGAGCTCTTCCGACATACTTCTCTGGCTTCAGGATACCCTGAAGATCCTCCATCGTTACGCCGAAAATCGGATCGTTTGCAATTCTCTCTAGAAGGTCGTTCTTTCCGCCCTCTTCCTTGACAACCCTGGAAGCTGCCATTGAGTGAACTCTGATGTGCTCGTGGAGCTCCTGACGGTTTCCGCCACGCTTAACGGCATCCATCATGATGTTCTCCGTTGCCATGAACGGAAGCTCTGCCATAAGTCTTGACTCGATAACCTTAGGATAAACAACAAGTCCGTCCGCAACATTCATGTAAAGGTTGAGAACTGCGTCAGCCGCAAGGAATCCCTCCGGAACGGAAAGACGCTTGTTAGCGGAGTCGTCAAGAGTTCTCTCAAACCACTGAACAGCTGTTGTGATGGCTGGATTGAGTGCGTCAACCATGAGGTATCTTGAGAGAGAAGCCATTCTCTCGCTTCTCATCGGATTGCGCTTATATGCCATTGCGGAAGAACCGATCTGATTCTTCTCGAACGGCTCCTCGACCTCCTTGAGGTGCTGAAGAAGACGAATGTCGTTAGAGAACTTTGTTGCGCTCTGAGCAATTCCCGAAAGAACGCTCAGCATCTGATAGTCAAGCTTTCTTGAGTAAGTCTGACCAGATACCGCAAAGCATGAATCATAGCCCATCTTCTTGGCGACAAGCTTATCAACCATGCGGCACTTCTCGTGGTCACCCTCGAAAAGCTCAAGGAAAGAAGCCTGTGTTCCCGTTGTACCCTTTGAACCGAGAAGCTTAGCCTTTGAAAGCTGATACTCGACATTCTCGAGGTCCATCATAAGCTCCTGAATCCAGAGTGTCGCACGCTTACCGACGGTTGTCGGCTGTGCAGGCTGGAAATGAGTGAAAGCAAGTGTCGGAAGATCCTTGTACTTCTCCGCAAAATCGGAAAGAACACGGATAACACCGATAAGCTTGCGGCGAATAATCTTCATAGCCTCGGTCATAATGATGATATCGGTATTGTCACCGACATAGCAGGATGTTGCACCAAGGTGAATGATTCCCGCTGCCTTCGGGCACTGCTGACCGTAAGCGTAAACATGGCTCATAACGTCGTGGCGAACAAGCTTCTCTCTCTCCTCGGCAACCTCATAGTTGATGTCGTCAGCGTGAGCCTTAAGCTCCTCAATCTGCTCGTCGGTGATGTTAAGGCCAAGCTCCTTCTCAGACTCGGCAAGAGCAATCCAGAGCTTTCTCCAGGTTCTGAATTTCATGTCCGGTGAGAAAAGGTATTTCATCTCCTTGTCGGCGTATCTTGAAGATAATGGGGATTCGTAAGTATCTCTTGACATTTTACTTCCTCTTTTCTTTGAATTTTGGCAAAAATAAATATAAGGAATCCCGGGACAACGCTCGAAACTCCTCTCTCCTTCATAGCATAACTTTACAGCATAATAAGACTACTACATTATATGTAAACGCACCCTTTTTGTCAAGGAAATAAGGAAAGCGGAGCAATTTTCGTGCTCCGCCTCAAATTTATCAGTACTCTGATTTTTTATCTCTGCCCATAAGGTCGCCGACAGCCTCTTTCGTGTCCTTTCCGTCAAAGAGAACGTGATTTACCTCCTCGATAATCGGAAGGCTCACGCCGTATTTTTTGCCGAGAGACAAAGCCGCCTTTGCGGAATAAACTCCCTCAACTACCATTTTTACCTCACGCATAGCCTGTTCTGTTGTCATTCCCTGACCGATGAGATAGCCCGCCTTTCTGTTTCGGCTGTGGCGGCTCTCACAGGTAACAATCAAATCGCCTATGCCCGAAAGTCCGCCTAGCGTCTCAGCCTTTGCGCCCATGGCAATGGCAAGTCTGGACATCTCGGCAATGCCTCTTGTGATAAGTGCCGCTTTGGCGTTATCGCCGAAGCCCATACCGTCAATCATGCCTGCGGCAAGGGCAATGACATTCTTGAGCGAACCGCCAAGCTCCACTCCGAGAACATCCTCACTCGTGTAGACTCTCACATAATTATTCATGAATGCATCCTGAATGATTTTTGCGCTTTCAAGGTCGCTTGACGCCGAAATAAGAGTTGTCGGCAGTCTTCTGCCAACCTCCTCTGCATGGCTCGGGCCCGAAAGAGCAACAACAGGAGCGTTTTTTATCTCCTCTTCGGCAATCTGAGACTGGGTTTTCAATGTTCCCTCTTCAATTCCCTTGGAAACGGTGACTATAATCTGACCCTCACGTGAAAAACCGCCGACCTTTGCCGCCATTCCTCTTATAACCGACGACGGAACAGCCAAAACTATTACCTCTGCACTTTTCACGCTGCTCTCCAGATCGGCAGAATATTTCATGCCGTCGGGCAGCTTGACCCCGGGCAACTTGGACGTATTCTCGTGAGTTCTCTCGATATTCTCGATTTCCTCCCTGCTGTACGACCAAAGAGTGACATCATGACCGTTGTCGAAAAGAAGAAGGCTTATAGCCGTTCCCCAGCTTCCCGCACCCAGCACGGATATTTTCAGTTTATTTTTATTATTTTCCATTTTAACCTCTTGATGAGTTTTTATTTTGCTTGCACTTAATTTCAGTTAGATTATATAC
>CAVKLS010000007.1:0-3442 GCA_963657025.1 bacterium
GCCTAGAGGTTCTCACATTTCCGAAAAGCATATGAGAGCGGTAAATATGCGTGCTTTTGCAATATTCGATCAATCCCTTCACAGAGGATTTTGAATAAAACTCGACATTCGGATATTTTTCCTTCAGCTTTTCGGGATTACCGTTAACAAGCCAAACCGCATGATATTTCTTATCAAGCCCCTGTCTCAAAAACTCCTCGTAAAGCGCACGTCCGTTATCGGAATAATCGGGCTTGGAATAAAAAAGCACCTGATTTTCTTTTTTCGGCACAAGTCGGTCGAAAAGACCGATTGCCTTAAGTCCGAGATTATGCTTTAAACTCATTTCTTTTCTCCTATCCTGCAAGGCTCAGCCCATCAGTGTTCCCAGTAGATATTTTCCTTGACGGTTTTTGCGGGCGAACCTGCAATGACCGCATTTTCGGTTGAGAAGCTCTTTGTCACAAGACTTCTCGTTCCCACGACAGTGCCCTTTGCAAGGCTCACTCCCTTGAGAATATCCACATACGAAGCAATCCAGACGTGATCGCCAATTTCTATTTTCTTTGGCGGATTAATCACACCATGCTTTTCGTCATAAAGCGGATGACCGTCGTTATCACGAAGATTGATATTCCAGCCGAGAAGCACGTCCTCGCCGAAAGTGATTTCTTCGTTGCTGTAAACAAAGCAGTTCACGTTACAGGAAAATTTGTCTCCCAGACGGATTTTTCCGCCAGACGCACAAATCGACGTTCCGCCGCCTATCGAAGCCGAGCCGTCAAAAATTATCTTTCCGCCGTTATCGCATATAAGGTAGGCGCTTTTGTTTACGGGTATTCCTCTCTTGGAGGTTTTCTGTGCGGCTATTCTTATCATGCCCGTCTTTATTTTTCCGTTTACCTTGACATTGTTTTTGTTAATTCCGCTGAGCTTGCACCTGCCCATAACAATAAACGGTAGTTTCACAGCTTGCCCAAACGGCAAAACCGAAAAATTGAGGTAAAGCGTCTTTGGAAAGCAGACCGTACCTCTGAAACATCTGCTGATTACTCTTGATAACTTCATATTTTTTCTCTCAATAAACCAAATTTCGGTGCATCAAAACAGCTTGCCGCAAGTCCCAAAAACATAAAGTAATAGTAATCCGTGAAAAGTGTATTTGAGAACATAAGCGCAACAAATCCGATGCAGAAAAACATTTGAACCAAATCTCTCGAAGTCCTTTCTCTCACGGTGAACACCTTCAAAATCGGCAGACACAATGCGATTATCAGGCAAATTCCTATCGGGAAACCGAATGTGAGAATAAGGTCATAGAAAAACTGGTGCGGATAAGGGTGATTGTTCATAGCTGAGACCGCTCCCCTTATTCCCCAGCCGCTTATCGGCTTTTGCATGATAAGCATGCGAACGGTTGTGTAGAGATCTCCTCGTCCCGAATCGTGACTTACAAACTGACCGGTCAAAAAAAGCTTGAGCGTTCTGCTCGTAATACCCATGGACTTGAGAAGACTGTAAATCTCATTTCCGAATGACAGTATCGCAAAAATTCCGCATGCTCCCGCACACATAAGAATGGCATACTTTACGGAAATCCTCTTGTCTCTCACATTGAAGAAAATCTTAAGAGCGATGAATGCCACAAAACAAACAAGCGCACCTCGTGAGCCGTACATGAATATCATGTAAAACTCGATTATCACAAAAATCAGGTGCAAAAGCTTTTTTTTGCCGTTCACAAGCTCGTTGAAGTGAATGAGCATTACGGTGAGTACGGCGTACGAGAAATGCAAATTGTAAAGGTCATCGGTCGTGCCCAGCATATCTATTACAAGAACCGCAAGAATAAGCCACGAAAAGCCCTTAAGCAGATTATAGAATATTTCTTTATTCTCAATAAACCCAATAAACACGGCAATAGGCACGCACACCCCTAAGGTAGTGCCTGCCCAGCCCATAAGTCGCGACAAAGAAACTCCGACAAAGTAGCTGTAGGCATACGCAAGCCCCGCTACCGACTCCCAGAGTATCAGTATCGTCCAATTTCTTCTGTTAAAATACGAAACACTTCGGAATATGAAATAAAGAAGCACCAGTGCAATAGCCGCCTGTGCCGCCTTAAGCGTCATACCGTTCAGCCTGAAAACATCCTGTATCATGGAATTCACCGCATCAAGCAGCAAATAAACACACACGAACATTCCAAGGCTCTTGTCCTTTTCTTCTGTGCTTTGCTTAAAATAATCTATAGTAAAATATCCTGTCAAGCTTATGCCCTCATCTTGTGAGCGAGTCACTGTAGAATTTTTCTATTTTAGAAATAATTTCTTCCTCATAGAAGTCCTTAACGGTCTCTGAGCAATTCTTAGAAATTTCGGCGTAGTTTTGAAGTATAAGCTCCAGCTTCTCGGCTATCTCGCTCGGATTTTCGCAGTCAACCGAATATCCTATTTCTCCGTCGGGACGAACACGGTCAAAGCCCTGTCCCCTCGAATAGATAACGGGCAACCCCTGACTCATAGCCTCGACATAAACTCTGCCGAAGGTCTCAATCTTTGACGGCAATAGGAAAATATCGTTTTCCCTGTAAACCCCGATGAGCTCCTCCGACTTCATAAACGGGAGAACCTTAACAAAATCAATTCCGCTGATTTTTTGGAGCTCTTCCTCGTCCTCGACCGCACCGACTACGGTAAGAAAAGCGTCTATTCCCTTATTTCGAAGAATTCTCACCGCCTCGACGGCGTTGGGTATTCTCTTCACCTTGTTTATTCTGCCGACAAGAAGAATATGCGGCTTGTTTTCCTCGATGAGAGCCTTTCTCGGCTCTGCGGTGTGCTCCTCCCAGAATTTCTCGAGCGGATTTCCGATAACAACACTCTTGCTTTCAAGCTGCTCTCGGTATTTCTCAGGAACGAATTTATCGAAAAATTCGTCCTTGTGGCATCTTGAAAGGAAAAGTATTCCCGAAGCCTCTCTTGCATTCTTTATCGCAAGAGCATGGAAAAACGGCAGTCTCATAAATCCGATTAAATCGGTTACTCTGCACGAAACCACATATTTGAGTCCGTATTTATTCTTGATTTTCCTTGCCGTGTAGCCGCTTCCCGTCAAAAGGTGAGCGTGCATGAGGTCAAAGTCCTTTGGGTTATATGCTTTGAGAAGAGCTTTTCTTGTTTTATTCTGTCTCGGGAAAAAGAGCTTTCTGTCACGCTCGCCGAAGCATTCCTCGTGAACCACGTCCTTATCGAGAAGACCGTCTTTAAATTTATCAGCCACGGCGGCACCGTATTTTGCGGCATTAAAAACCTTCACGGTGTGACCTCTTTTAACAAGAGCATCCTTTTGCTGTTTATAGAGAAGTGCCTCGTGGTAATAGGTGCAAAGATACAAAATTCTCATGCTTTATTTCTTCTTTCCGATATAAACTCTTTTCCAGACAGCCAAGAAAGCATATCTC
>CAVKLS010000007.1:3452-12932 GCA_963657025.1 bacterium
GCAGTAAATGCTGAATGGCAGACTCAGCTTTTCGATGTCCCTATATAATTGCCACACGCCCTTAGCCGCCTTTGCCTTGTTGCTCGAAAGAGAATTTGCCGCTCTTCTGTACTGGGCGAGAACCTCGTCCACACCTAAACAGTCGTTTCCCGCCTTAAGAACCTGAAGCCATGTTGCGGCGTCCTGTCGTCTTCTGAGGTCGGGCATGTGAAGAAGACTCTTATCGACTATGCTTGTGTCAACCATAATTCCGACAGTCTGCAAAAGATTGTTTGTGAGAAAGCCGACATAATCGGCACGGGGAAGCATATGAACCTCTTTGTTAAGCTTGTTTCCGTCATCGTCGATTACTTCGTAGGACACACAGGAGAATCCCGCCTTGTTTTCAAGCATGAAATCCACCTGCTTTTGAAGCTTCTCGGGATACCAGATATCGTCCGCATCGAGATAAGCGATAAATCTTCCCTCAGACTCGTCAAGCGCACGGTTTCTCGCCTTTGCGGCGCCGCCGTTGTGCTCCTGACGGATGAGCTTCACTCTCGGCTCTCTTTTCGATATGCTTTCGACAATATCACAGGTTGAATCACCCGAGCAATCGTCAACGATAATCATCTCCCAGTTCTCGTAGGTCTGGGCGATGACCGACTCGATAGTCTTTTCTATGTACTTTTCACTGTTGTATGACGGTGTGATAATGCTGACCAGCTCGGGCATTTCAAACTTCCTCTCAATTTTTAATCTCTTCTGAAAATATCTCTTGTGTAAACCTTATCTTCGACATCATCAAGGCATGAATCATATCTGTTAGCCAAAATAGCCTGACTCTCTGACTTAAATTTCTCAATGTCGTTGACAACAAGGCTGCCGAAGAATGTGCTTCCGTCCTTGAGTGTCGGCTCGTAAATGATAACGGTAGCACCCTTTGCCTTGATTCTCTTCATAACGCCCTGAATCGAGCTCTGGCGGAAATTGTCGGAATTTGACTTCATGGTAAGTCGGTACACGCCGACAACGCACTTCTGCTCATTTCCCTCATCAAAATCTCCGCGGTTGTAGTAATCATAGTAGCCTGCAAGCTTGAGCACTCTGTCTGCGATGAAATCCTTTCTCGTGCGGTTGCTTTCTACGATAGCACTCATCATGTTCTGCGGAACATCACGGTAGTTGGCAAGCAGCTGCTTTGTGTCCTTTGGCAGGCAGTATCCGCCATAGCCGAAGGACGGGTTATTGTAGTGAGTTCCGATTCTTGGGTCAAGTCCGACTCCATCGATAATAGCCTTGGTATCAAGGCCCTTCATCTCGGCATAGGTATCGAGCTCGTTGAAGTAAGAGACTCTGAGCGCAAGGTATGTGTTAGAGAAAAGCTTGACAGCCTCTGCCTCTGTAAATCCCATAAAGAGTGTGGGAATATCTTCCTTGATTGCTCCCTCCCTGAGAAGAGAAGCGAAAGTCTCTGCTACCTCTCTTGAGGTTTCGTCACAGCCGACAATAATTCTCGAGGGATAGAGGTTATCATAAAGTGCCTTTGATTCTCTCAGGAATTCCGGGCTGAAAATAATCTTGTCTGTTTTGTATTTCTCTCTTACGCTCTGAGTGTAGCCGACAG
The DNA here is from genome assembly GCA_963657025.1 of bacterium. Taxonomy (GTDB): domain Bacteria; phylum Bacillota; class Clostridia; order Oscillospirales; family Acutalibacteraceae; genus SIG603. The sequence continues at coordinate 5,059 of CAVKLS010000007.1, forward strand.
GAATAGTCGACTTGATTATCATGTAAGCGTTTGGATTCACATTCATGACAAGCTCTATAACCGACTCCACGGCACTTGTATCAAAGTACTGGGTCGCACTGTCATAGTTAGTCGGTGCGGCAATTATAACGATGTCGGCGTTTTTATAAGCCGTTTCACCGTCAAGAGTTGCCTCCAGATTAAGGTCCTTTTCAGCAAGATACTTTTCAATGTAATCATCCTGAATCGGACTCTTGCGGTTGTTTATAAGCTCTACCTTTTTGGGAACGATATCAACCGCATAAACCTTGTGATGCTGAGACAACAGCACCGCGAGAGAAAGACCTACATAGCCTGTTCCCGCAACTGCAACAACAATTTCTTTCTGAGACATAATTTACACCCTCCGTTATCCTATTCCGCTCCGTCGCTCTTGAATACGGCGACAAAGGTTTTCAGGATTATTTTTAAATCAAGCTTTAAGCTCCAATTTCTTATGTAATAGGCATCTAGCTTCACAACCTCTTCAAAATCCTTGATGTTGCTTCTTCCGCTCACCTGCCACATTCCCGTAAGTCCGGGCTTCATGCTGAGTCTTATCATATGGTGAAGATCGTACTGCTCCACCTCGTCCACCGTCGGCGGTCTTGTTCCGACAAGGCTCATCTCGCCCTTGAGAATATTGAAAAACTGCGGGAATTCATCGATGGAGCACTTTCTTATGAAGTTGCCTATTCCCTTACCCGGGCCCTTTTCTGAGCCGATGATTCTCGGGTCGTTCTCCATCTTAAACATATTTCCTTGCATTTGATTCTGAGCCATAAGCTCCTTTTTCCGCTCGTCCGCATCCATATACATAGAACGGAATTTATATATTTTGAAGTGTCTGCCGTTCTTACCGACTCTCTCCTGACTGTAAAATATCGGGCCCGGAGAAGCCTTGTAGATAAGCGGTGCGATGAAGACAAACAATATGCCAGTCATTATGCATCCGACAATGCCCGCCAAAATATCGACTATTCTCTTCACCATAAGGTGAAGAACGCCCGCCGTACTTACGCTTGTGGTCAAAAGATTGTAGCCGGCGTATCTCTCGACATAGCTATTCGGCAAATCCTTGCCCCACGAATCAAGTCCGATGTGAACAACCGTACCGATTTCTAGCAATGTTCCGACAATTTTCTCTATTCCCGTATCAGTTTGAGGCAAAAATATGAAAGCCTCGTCGAAGACTTCCTTTTTTGCATACGCATCAAGCTTCGAAAGCTCGCAAACAACGGGAACGCCCATAATTTCCTTCAGTCCATCGCTGTTTCTGTCAAGCACAATTCCCGTTATATCAAAATCGGAATATTCGCTTGAAAGCAGCTTCTTAATTGTCTTTTCGGCTTTATCGGGCGATATGATAACCAAGGTTTTCGGAAGATTTTTTCTCTTGCGGTTGTGCGTCTTGATTACCTTTTTCCAGATAATTCTGAAAAAGAACATCAGCACCGAGGAAAAGAGGATACCCGTGACAAATACGGTTCTTGACAAATCCCACACGTTTTTTCCCATAAAGAGAACCGTCATGGAAGCGCCCCAGACTACCGTATTTTGGATGATTACCGATTTAATTTCGGCAAAAACACCTCTTTTCAGAATACCCTTGTACCAACTGAAAAGCAAGACCAGAACCAAATCGACAGCTATGAGCAAAATATTCAGCTCCGTGTACATCTGGGTTACTTCGGTATATTTAAAGCTGACCCGACGCAAAAGCACAGATACAAAAAAAGCTGTCTCAAGGCAGAAAACATCTATCAGCATAAAGTCAAAGTGCTTCAGCCATCCGACTCTTCTTCTCTGATTCATTTATTGTCCCTCTCATATCAGAGCAAAGCTCTTACTTTAAAATCAAAGGCGGAACGCCGTTTGACACAATTTTAGTTATAATCGTAACTATTTTATCACAAGGCTCTGTATTATTCAATCCGTTTTTCATTCGTTACATATATTTTGCATCCGCAAGTCGTCTTTTTGCTTATATATTAAAGTTTCAATATGTTAATTTCGCTGTTTCTTTTGGAACATTACACAAGTATTTGTAAATGATTTTAGACACTTTTACTTTTTGACGCATACAAAAAGGACGCACGGAGAAGTGCGCCCTTTTCATGTATATTTTCTTGCTAATTAATATCGAATGTCATATTAAGGTCAGCCAATCTGATGATGTCTCCCGAAACAAGCTGAAACGGCTCGTTTCCGATTTTCTGATTATTGACAAAGGTTCCGCAGGTGGAGTCATTGTCAACAATATAGAAATTGCCGTTTTCTCTTGTGATAACAGCGTGCAAACGGCTGATTGTCTGATTATCGAGAATTCGGTAATCCGTAACGGCAGGATTTCTTCCGATTCTGAATATCGGCTGATCCACTACAACAGAAATTCCGTCACCGAATGTGAGGATGCCTATAGGATCACTCATCTTTTGTTTCCTCGGAAGCTGATGAAGGCTCTTCTGCAGTCTCACCTTCAGTCTTGACAGGCTCGCTTACGGCTTCAGGAGCAGTCTGCGGTGCGGCTGAGTAAACAGGAGCAGCAGGAGCTGACGGTACAACAGGTGCGGCAGGTGCATTCTGTACACCGTACGGTACATAAGCCTCGGGTGCTGCGGGAGCATAAACGCCGGAACCTATCAAAGCCATATTTTTGTGAAGAGAGAAAACAAGAACCGCAACAGAAATATCCGCAACAATCACGGCAAGCGGAGCGATGACTCCCGAGAGGAAATCCGACGGAAGCAAGCTGAAATTGCCGATGCCCGAGCTTACACCGAGATATGCGCCTACCTCATACGAAATCTCGTTGATGAGAGCATTTGTGAAAGAAGCCTTCACGAAATAGGTGATGAGAGACATAATCGGAGAAATAACAGCAATGATTTTGATAATTGCGTAAACGTTTGAAACACCTTTGATTTTTGCGTAGTCGCCTCTGCCGTATTCCGCTGTCATCTTGCATTCGCTGCTTAATTTGATAAGTCCGATGTAAGCCACTGCTTTTAACACATTGGCAAACACAAATACAATGCAGAATGTAATCCAGTAGACGATATAATCTTCGAGCTCGCCTGCCGACATTAAGATACAGCCGACGATGAGCAGAAGAACCATTCCCACAGCGGTAAGAAGCGAGAGAATGAGGTCGATAACGGCGACAACCTTAAAGAAGGTGAAGCCTGATGACTTGATGTAAGCGTTTCTCGGATTTTTTGCCGACAGATATGTAAGATAACAGCCGACAACGGTAAGTCCGAGCGGAACGAGTGCGATAATTCCGTAGCCCGCTCTGTAAAAAGCAAGTCTTCTGATTCCGTTCACTGCTGACGAAGCGCCGAAAAGTGATGCCGCAGAGCCGAAAAGGTTAATTGTTGTGAACAGCTTAACCGTTGAAATAACCAAGCCGATGAATTTTGCGAGCAGACTTACGGAAAGTGCCACCGTGAGAATGAGCGCAACAGGCGAAGACGAAACCTTTCTCAGTGCCGCCACTGTCGGCGTTGCGGGTGCTGTGTTCAGTGCATAAACAGGCTGAACGGGGATATATTGAGGCTGTGGCTGTGCTCCTGTTGGAGCGTTCGGACAAATGTGAGGAACACCGTCCTCAAGCTTTTGACCGCAATTTGGACAAAACATTTATTACCCTTCTTTCAAGTAAATATATTTAATGATATACTCCTACAATGTTGAGTTCATCATCAAGAATAACGAGATCGGCATATTTGCCCTCCTCGATACTTCCTATTAAATTATCGGTGCCCGTCACCTTTGCGGGATTAAGGCTCATCGCCCTTATCGCCTTTTCAATCGGAACACCCCAGCTGACGAGATTTTTCAATTCCTCGTGCAGATTGCTTATCGAGCCGGCAATTGTACCGTCTTCAAGAACACAGGTTCCGTTTTTCACGCTGATTGGAAGCTTTCCGAGTTCGCCTTCGGTACCCTCAGGCATTCCGCTTAGCATAAGCGCATCGCTTATCACGCATATTCTGTCGCCCATGAGCTCAAAAACAGATTTCACGACAGACGGGTGAATGTGCTTGCCGTCACAGATGAGCTCTGCGGTGACATTTTTGTTTTCAAACACCGCACCGACCGCACCCGGTGCACGGTGGTTAAATCCTGTCATAGCGTTAAAAAGGTGAGTTGCGTGAGAGACTCCCGCATCAAAAGAAGCCCTTGCCGTGTCGTAATCGGCAGTTGAATGAGCAAGCGAAACCCGGCTTATATTCTTTGCGAATTTGATAAATTCAAAGCCGTTGTCCTCCTCGGGAGCAACATCGACAAGCTTGATGATTCCGCCGAACTCCTTTTGAAGCCCTTCAAAAAGCTCAATATCGGGCTTAAGTACATATTTTTCGTTCTGTGCGCCCTTTTTCTCGGGAGAAATGAATGGCCCCTCCATATTCACACCGATGATTCTCGCTCCGTCGGGGGGATTTACCATGCAGTCCTTTGCGGCAGACAGAGCGTTTTTTATCGTGTCAACATCTACCGTCATGGTAGTCGGACAAAACGAAGTCACTCCGTTTGAGAGAAGATACTCTGCAATTTCTCCTATTGCCTCACATGTCCCCTCACAGGTGTCCCGACCTGCCGCACCGTGAACATGAATATCGATAAATCCGGGGACTATCGTGAAGCCGTCGCAGTCAATGACAAGCTCATCTTGAGAATAGGCAATTTTATTGGAAATCCTCTTGATTTTCTTGTCGTCGGATATTTCAAGGTCACATTTTGAGAAGGTGAAGTCACCGCCCAGAACCTTAGCGTTAATCAGTTTCATTCTGCCATATCCTCATCGGGAGCAAAGTCCACCATTCCCGTTGCAACGACAGCCGAAGCAACGATTATATTTACGGGAGTTCCGATTGTGAGAATTCTTCCCGTGAGATTACACTTCTGAGTGATGACGCCGTCAAACTCAAAGTGATTGTTCTTGAAAAGCTGACAATCGACATATCCCTCGACATTGTTCTCAAGTCTAACGAAAATTCCGTTCTTGGTAACACCGCTGACAACACCCGTGAATTTCTCGCCTATGTGTCGGCTCATGTACTCTGCCATGTAGCAGTCCTCGGCGTCACGCTCGGCAGAAACCGCCCTCACCTCGTTGTTCGAGGACTGAAGTGCGCTTGCGTCCGCAAAAGCGGCATAACGCTTTGTAAGCTCGATGTTATCCTTGCCCGAAACCAAATCAGTCAGAATTCTGTGAATTGATGTGTCGGGATATCTTCTTATCGGTGAAGTGAAGTGAGAATAATCCTTGAGCGCAAGTCCGAAGTGACCGAGCGGCTCTGCGGAATATCTCGCCTTTTCCATTGTTCTCAGAAGTCTCTGTGAAACAAGAACCTCATTCGGCTGGTCTTTGACTCTCTCGAGTATTGCGGAGAAATCACGTGGAGACGGTCTCTCGTTATTAAGCTCCTTGCACGGAATATTCAGTGCTGTGAGAAGCTCCCTCAAGTCCTTAACTCTCTCGGGTGACGGATGCTCGTGGATACGGTAAAGGAACGGGATTTTAGCGTCCTGTGCAGTTCTTGCCGCCGCAATGTTTGCGGTAATCATGAGCTGCTCTATCATTTCTTCGGCTTCACCCGAAACTCTCGGCTTGACGTCCACGCACTTTCCGTCCTCATCAAGAACGAACTTAACCTCTCCGCTGTCAAGGTTCATAGTGCCTCTTGCCGATGCGGCTTTCTTGAGAACATTTGCAAGCTCTCTTGCGGCAATAAGGCTCTCCTTGACGGGTGCGTATTTCTCTCTTATTTCAGTGCTTGCCGTTCCGTCAAAAATCTCGTTTACCTCGGAATAAACGCCTCGCACCTTGGAGTCTATTATAGATTTTCTGAACTTATATCTGATTATTCTGCCGTCATTGTCAAGGTCGACAAGTGCCGAGAAGGTCAGCTTGTCCGTGCCTGCATTGAGTGAGCAAACTCCGTTTGAAATGCACTCGGGCAGCATGGGAATGACCCTGTCGGCAAAATAAACGCTTGTGCCCCTGTTCATTGCCTCTTCGTCGCAAAGCGAATGAGCCGTTATGTAGTGAGAAACATCGGCAATATGAACGCCGAGATGGAATCCGTCCTCATATTTCTCACATGAAATGGCATCGTCAAGGTCCTTCGCATCAGCACCGTCAATGGTGAAAATCGGCATGTCACGAAGGTCGAGTCTTTTCGAGATTTCCTCCTCGGTGATTTTCTGTGAAGCAATCTCTTCGGCTTCTTTCAGAACGTCATCAGGGAAAACGGACGGTATTCCGTACTTCTCGATTACGGCGTCGGCACAAACCCTTGCGCTCTCGCCCGAACCGAACACCTTGAGAACCTTAGCCTGTGACCAGTCTCCGCGGTAATCCTTCTCGAGCTTGACAAGCACCTTGTCGCCGGGAACGGCGCCGTTCAAATCGGCAGGGGAAATCTGCGGACAATAACGAATGGATACGTCGGGAATAAGCTCCGTGCCGTACTCCGTCTCGTTAATCGTGCCCGTGATGTTCTTCTTGCCCTTTTCGAGTATCTTGGAAACTCTGCCCGAATATCCCTTGGCGTCTTTGCGAATACCGTTCACAAGAACCTTGTCTCCGATAAGACAGCCGTTCATAAGTGCACCGGGGATAAAAATATCCTCGCCGCCGTCATCAGGTTTTGCAAAAGCGAAGCCTGAGGAAAGCGAAACTATCTCACATTCCTTTGTTCTTATTTCATTATTAAGCCTTACGGCGTGATTGTTGATGATGACGTCGCCGCTGTTTTCAAGGCTTTTGAGTGCGTTATAAAAAGCGTCCTTATCCTTTAGACCAGATTTTCTCATGAGCTCTCTTGAAGCAAACTCATGCTCTCTGTCCTTTCTCAGAACGGCAATAATCTTGCTCTCAAAGTAATTGAACTCTGCTTTCTTTGAGCTGCCAAGCTTTTTTACAGAAGCCTTCTTGCCTGTGCTTTTCTTTTTTCCTTTAATTCCTTTTATTTTTCGTGCCACTTATGACACCTCCCATCGATAAACTTCACTCACTTTGATCACTTGAGCTCGTTTACCGTTGTTCTGTATATATTTCCTCTTACTTCAAAATCGGGGTACATATCAAATCCCGTGCATGCGGGGCACAGCGAAACTATATCTCCCTCCTGCGCTCTGCTTCTCGCAAAGTCGACAGCGTCCTTCATATTGTGACACATGATTATCTCGGGATTTCCCTCACTGTAGGACTTTGCCTCACGCACAGCCTTCTCTATCTTGCCTGCGGCAGGCTCCTTGTGTCCCTCAAGCTTATGCTCGGGGCCGAGAAGCACCAGCGTCTTGACCTTATTGCAGATAACCTCGCCAAGTTCGTCAAACGGGATTTTCTTGTCTGCGCCGCCAGCAATGATGATTATCTTCTTGTCATATACGGAAAGTGTGCCGGCCATGGCTCTTGACGGGCTCGTTGCGATTGAATCGTTGTAATACTTAACGCCGTCAAGCTCACGGACAAATTCCATTCTGTGGGCAACTCCGCCGAAATCCTTTGCGACACTTATGATGTTCTCGGGGCTTACCTCGCCCCAAACCGCACTGATTGCCGCAAGGTAATTCTCGATATTGTGGTTTCCGGGAAGTCTTATGTCAGCGGTATCCATGAGATACTCCCCGTTGACGTAGATTTTTCCGTCAGAAGCATATGCTCCTCTTGCGGGCTTTTTCTTTCTCGAGAAGAGATAGAGGTCACCCCTTACTTCATCCTTGAACGAAGCCGTAATGTCGTTATCGAGATTCAGAACCGTTCTTGTGAAAGCGTTCTGATGAATAAATATGTTCTTCTTTGCGTCAACATATTCCTTCATGTCCTTGTGAACATCGAGATG
>CAVKLS010000007.1:12942-21564 GCA_963657025.1 bacterium
GAGAGAGATTTGTCATAACCGCAACATCGGGGCTTTTTCTCATGGAGATAAGCTGGAAGGATGAAAGCTCGACAACGGCAATGTCATTTTCTCCGATCTCGTTAATCTCGGGAAGAAGCGGCTTTCCGAGGTTTCCGCCGAGGTGAACCGTCTTTCCCTGCTTTCTCAAAAATTCAGCGATAATCGAAGTTGTGGTTGTCTTTCCGTCAGAACCCGTCACGGCATAGATTTTGCACGGGCAAAGGTCAAAGAAAACCTCCATCTCACTCGTCACGGCTACGCCGTCCGCTCTTGCCTTGTTAAGTTCAGGCAAATAGTACGGCATTCCGGGTGCACGGAAAAGAATGTCCTCGTCGATGTTCTCGAGGTAGTGCTCTCCCGTTATCATCTTAACTCCGAGTGCCTTCAGCTTCTCGCCGTTCTCGCCAAGCTCTGTCTTTCTGTCTCTTGCCGTTATCTCTGCTCCGTACTTTAAGAAAAGCTCGATAACAGGCATATTACTTCTTGCTATTCCGCAGAAAGTAACTCTTTTTCCCTTCAGGGAATTCAAAAATTTATCCTTATTCATAATATCCCTTCTTATTCTGAAAATATATGTGGTTAATGCTGATTGCTGTTTATTGAATTACTTATGCATATCGGCATAAGCACTGTACAAGCTGTAATAAATACCCTTCTTAGCCATAAGCTCCTCGTGCGTGCCCTGCTCGGAAATTCCCTGATCTGTGAGAACAAGAATTTTCGTTGCATTGCGGATTGTCGTGAGTCTGTGGGCAATCGTGAAGGTCGTTCTGCCCTTTGCAAGCTTCTCGAGAGACTCCTGAACAATTCTTTCGCTCTCGTTGTCAAGCGCCGAGGTTGCCTCGTCAAGAATGAGCACAGGCGGATTTTTGAGGAAGGCTCTTGCAATTGAAATTCTCTGCTTCTGACCGCCCGAAAGCTTGACGCCTCGCTCGCCGACATAGGTGTCGTAGCCGTCCTGAAGCTCGCAAATGAATTCGTGAGCACCCGCTCTCTTTGCCGCCTCGATGACCTCTTCTCTCGATGCACCGGGCTTTCCGTACTCGATGTTCTCCAAAACGCTGCCGCTGAAAAGATAAACATCCTGCTGGACAAAGCCGATATGATTTCTAAGAGAATCTGTCGTTAGGGTTCTTATATCCTTACCGTCAATCGTTATGCTGCCCGATGTGACGTCGTAAAATCTTGGAATAAGGTTGCAAAGCGTTGTCTTTCCGCCGCCCGACGGGCCGACAAGCGCAACATTTTCGCCCGCCTTAACATCAATATCGATGTGGCTCAAAACTCTCTTACCGTCGTCTGCGTACTCAAACGAAACATCGTTGAATTTGATGTTTCCCTCAACATCGCCGAGAGTCTCGGCATCGGGAGCGTCCTCAATGTCAATCTTGGCATCCATAACCTCATAGAAACGGTCGATACCCGTCATACCTCTCTGGAACTGCTCCGTGAACTGGATAATCTTGTGAACCGACTCGATAAGAGTGGAAACATAAAGAAGATAAGCCACAAGGTCTGCCGCCGTGATTGTGCGGTTCATAACGTAAATCGCACCGACAACAACCATGAGAATATACATAATTCCGTCAAAGAACTTACTCGTTGAGTCGAGCCAGCCCATGATGAAATAGAACTCTCTCTTGAGTGAATAGAATTTCTGATTGCCCTTTTCGAATTTTTCTCTCTCTATGTCCTCGTTGGCAAAGCTTTTGACAACACGGACGCCGAGCATGGAGTCCTCAACCTGTGCGTTGACCTCACCTATCTGACGGCGCTGACGAAGCTGCTGACTTCTGAGCTTGTGATTAAAGACGAAAAGGAACACTACCATAATAGGAATTACGGCAAACATAATGAGTGTGAGCGTGAGATTGATTCCGCTTAAAATCACGAATGTTCCAACAATCTTGATGAGTGCGATAAAATATTCCTCGGGGCAGTGGTGCGCAAACTCGGTGACATCGAAAAGGTCGGACGTGATTCGAGCCATAATCTGACCGATTTTTGTGTTATCGTAGTAATTGAAGCTTAATTTCTGCAAATGGTCGAATATATCACGCCTCATGTCGTTTTCGATTTTTGCGCCCATAATGTGACCTATCGAAGCCATGAAGAAGCTTGCCGCCGCATCGACTATTTCCAGAAATGCGTACAAGCCGCCGAGTCGCAGAATGTAGTTCAGCGTCAGGGAATCAATGTCATATATGCCCTTGTTGGTGATAGACCTGACTATCATGGGGAGAACAAGCGCACAGAGAGTAGTCAGAGACGCGCAAAACAAATCAAAAACCAAAACGCCCAGATACCTTTTGTAGTAGGGCAAAAATCTTCTGAGATTTCCTTGCTTCTTTCTTTCCATTTTTTACCTCACAGTAAGTCAATTTTTCTTTCTTTCATATATATCTTATATGACAAACATATATATCTTATATGACAAATGCCAATCATACACAGTAATTAAACCACAAAAGAATATAAATATCAAGGCGGTTATATGTAAGAGTGACTTTAAGACCCAAAAATGTTACGGCAATGTAAACTTTATTATTATATTTCCGATATCCCCTTTTACATTCAGTCAGATTCTGTTATAATCTTTACATAGCAATTGTCTTGTTTTATTTTAAATGAGACACCTGTATCAAATTTTCATAAGGTATTTTATTATAAGGTATAAGGAGCAGTGACTAATGTTAACACCTAAGGACATTAACGAATACGAACTTAAGCACCTCGGCAAGGTTCGTGAATTAAGCGCAGAATGCACTCTATTTCTGCAGAGAGACCACTCGTTTCCGCTTGACAAGGCAGGAAGAATAGCAGTTTTCGGCTCAGGCGCAAGACACACCGTCAAGGGTGGCACAGGCTCTGGTGAGGTTAACTCAAGATTTTCCGTCAACATTGAGGACGGCTTAAAGGACGACGGCTTCACCGTCACAACAACCGAATGGCTCGATAAATACGACGAGGTCTACAAAGAGGCTTACAAGGCATTCATCGATGACATCAAGGCAGAGGCTAAGAGACTCAATATGCCCGCAATGTTCGTCGGCATGGGAAAAATCTGCCCTGAACCGGAATATGAGATTCCGCTCACTGTAGACGGCGAGGCAGCAATTTACGTTCTCTCGAGAATTTCAGGCGAGGGCAACGACCGTACCTTCACAAAGGGCGACTTCTCACTTACCGAAACAGAAATCAGAGACATCAACCTTTTGAGCACTATGTACGATAAGTTCATGCTCGTCGTAAACTGCGGCGGTCCTGTTGACCTCACTCCCGTCAAGCATGTAAAGAACATTCTCGTTCTCTCTCAGCTTGGTGTTCTCACAGGTAAAATTCTTGCGGACATTCTTCTCGGAAAGCTCTATCCGTCAGGAAAGCTCACCACAACATGGGCAAAGCCTGAGGACTACTACAGCGACGGCACATTCGCACACGAAACAGACAGCTACTACAAAGAGGGCGTCTATGTCGGCTACAGATATTTTGACACAGTCGGCAAAAAGGCAAGCTATCCGTTCGGCTTCGGTCTCGGCTATACTGATTTTGAGCTTGGCAAGGCTGAGGTCACTCTCGACGGTCAGACCGTAAAAGTAAGCGTTCCCGTCAAGAACATCGGCTCATACGTCGGCAAAGAGGTTGTTCAGGTTTATGTATCTGTTCCCGAGGGAAAACTGAAGCAGCCGCTTAAGACTCTTGCCGCATTCGGCAAAACAAAGGAGCTCAAGCCAAGCGAAACTCAGAAGGTAAGCATTGAGTTCAAGCTTGACAGCATCGCTTCCTATGACGAGAGCACAACAAGCTATATCCTCGAGAAGGGCTCATACATCGTATTGGTCGGCAACAGCTCCGATAATGTCACTGTCAGTGCCGCTGTTGACATTCCCGAGACTCTCACCGTCCGCAAGGTAAAGTCCTGCACAGGTGAATATGACTTCGAAGAAGAAGTATTCGAGAGAGTAAGCGAATATGAAGTAGACGAGAACACACCTGTCTTAAAGCTTGACACAACATATATCGAGACAGAAGAAGTCGATTATACAATTAACGAAGATATCGACCCGACTGTCAGCGCACTTCTTAGCATCGGTTCGTTCAATCCGAAGGGCGGTCTCGCAAGTGTTATCGGTGACGCAAGCAAAACCGTTGCGGGTGCTGCTGGCGAAACAGCAACAATCAACGATGAAATTCCCGTACTCGTCATGGCTGACGGCCCTGCGGGCATCAGAATTTCCAAGCATTACACAATCGACAAGGACGGCGTAGTCCACTCCGAGACGGGAATGCTCCCTGACAGCATGAAGGAGCTCATGCCGCCTATCATGGCACCGATTGAAAAAATCAAGTCGCTCAAGACACGCAAGGAAAAGGTTTACGACCACTATGCAACGGCTATTCCGATTGGAACCGCTTTGGCACAGTCCTTCAACCCGAGCATCGCTGAAATCTGCGGTGACATCGTCGGAAACGAGATGGAGCGCTTCGGAATTCATCTCTGGCTTGCTCCCGCACTCAACATTCACAGAAGTGTTCTCTGCGGAAGAAACTTCGAGTACTACTCCGAGGATCCGCTCGTAAGCGGAAAGTTTGCAGCCGCAATCACAAACGGTGTCCAGAAGCATCCCGGAAGATCCACAACAATCAAGCACTACTGCGCTAACAGCCAGGAGACCAACCGTTACAACTCAAACTCTCACGTAAGCGAGAGAGCCATGAGAGAGATTTACCTTCGCGGCTTTGAGATTTGCGTCAAGGAATCTCATCCGCACACACTCATGACCTCTTACAACCTCCTCAACGGCGTGCACACAAGCGAGAGAAAAGATCTCATTGACGGCATCCTGAGAGCAGAGTTCGGCTTTGACGGCGTAGTCATGACCGACTGGGTTATCTCTATGATGAGCCCCGAGGGATCAAAGTACAGAGGAGCAATCTCTCCTTATACCGCTGCGGCAGGAAATGACCTCTTTATGCCCGGTTCACCCGAGGATCTCGAGAACATGAAGAACGGCCTCAAGGACGGCATAGTCACAAGAGACCAGCTCGAAATCAACGGCACAAGAATTTATAAGCTGACAAAAGAGCTCACCGAGGCTATCGCAAACGCTTCAAACGAAGAATAAAATCAAATCCCTTTGATATAAGATGAGCACGGATTTTTCCGTGCTCATCTCTTTTTCTGTTCATTTACCTGTCGGGGCAGTGTCCGACAAGCTGCCACGCATCCTTTTCGTACTGCATAAATTCTATGCTGTTTCCGTCAGGGTCCTCCACCCAGAACTGCCACGTGTTCTCCACTCCGAGCGACGGCGGATTGACTATCTTTACGCCCTTTCCCTTAAGCTCCTCATAAGCCTCATGGATATTTTCCACCTCAAGGGAAAGGTGCAGATAGCCGATATGGTCGAATTCAGAGAGCGGCCATGTGTACTTTTTAGTCACGCCCTCATCGCTGAAAAGCTCGATAAAGCTGTTTTCTCCCGTCTCAAGATATGTTATCCAGATTTTGTCACCCCAGCCTTTGAGCTGTTCGAGATAAGCGTCGCCCTCAGTACTTTGTCCGCTTTCCTCAAGTTTTTTCTTCTGAGCATCATACATCTCCGCATAGGAAATTGTGAATTTCACCTTAAGGCCAAGCTTGTCACGATAAAATTCGAGTGCTTTCTCTCTGTCACTCACACGGTATGCGGGATGCCCCGTTCTGATTATCTTCATACAACCACTCCTTATATTTTGGTATGGTATCGTTACCACATCCAGTATAAGCCGTTTTTTGACATTAGTCAACGGGAAATAATAATCATCCAAAAGAATATTCCTGTATCGGAGGTATTTACCGCCCTGTTTCTTTCCCATCCATCACCGCCCCTACGGGCTTTGCATCAAAAAAATAAAAAAACGTTCATAATTCCCTCCAAAAACACAAAAAGGACTTCTGATTTCTCAAAAGTCCTTTTGCTTATTCTTCTGCCGTTATTCTGTCGGCTCAGTATTTTCTGTTATCGGTTCGCTTGAAGTCTCTGCTTCAACCTCACTTGTGCTTGTTTCGGAACTTTCTTCCGTCACTTCTTCGCTAACCTCAGAAGTTTCTTCTGTTTCATAACTTTCTACATCTTCCGAAACTTCACTGTTTACAGTTTCTTCGGTATCTTCAGATACAGAAGAATTGTTTTCGATTACTTCTGTTCCGTCCTCAGATACGATTGTTATCTTATCGGGGTCAATTACTATCTTTGACGGTAAAACAGAGTTGCTTGTCTCACTGTCTGTTTCTGTATTTGCAACAAATATTTCATAAGTGATTTTTCCTTGCGATGTATAGCTTGTTGCGTAATCATTGATATTCAATGATGAAGTAATGTATATGTAACCGTATGTTAGATAAGTCGGAATACGATTTTTCAAAAATTCGTAAATCGTTCTGCCTTTTTCGTCAAGACCGCTTGAAACCTCTAATTTAACGGAAGACATTCGAGTTGCCCCCACTGGTTTCTCGTCCACCACTTTAAGGCTATATCCGTTTTCGCTGTTCAGCTCATTGATAGCAGCTGCAAATTCTTCCTTGACCTTTGCCACCGCATTGTCGTACTCCTCTTGACTCGAGCAAGCAAAGCCGTAGTAACCGCACATAAAGCTTGAATAACTCGGTGTGCCGTTTTGGTGGTCAAAATATCTGTCGCTGTCGCAGTCCACCTTGTACCACTTTTTTCCGTCCACCGTAACCATATTGTAGCTATGGATACCTGTCATATTGCCGTAACCGTCAACCGTCAAGTAGTTGCTCGGAAAGCCTAACATTAATGCTATACCCTCAAATGTTGCCGTACTGCCGTCACAGGAACTTGCGTGATTAATCAATGCACCATATATATTAGAACGATACCACGCTAATTCATCTTCATATTCACAGTATCTTGCTGTCCTTGTTGTTACCTCATAGGAATAAAGAAGCTTGTTAAACAAACTATCTTCCTTTCCGTTAAGCCAAATACTATATTGTTCTTTTATCTGAGAAAGTGCATATCTGCTGCTGTCACGCTCGTTGTTGGCTGCTGTTGTATTTAACGGCTGTCCGTCACGCTCGCCATAACTTCTTGTCAAATCCCAAACATTAAGACTTGACGGAATATCAGCAATCTGAACGAACTGATACTGATAGCTAACGCTTAAATTCTTTCTGTCTGTTCTTGTGAATGTGATTGTAACCTTACCGCTTGTTGCCTTTTTCGGCTCTATGCTTATGCCCTTGCTTGTGCTTGTTACCTTGACAAGCTCATTTGTCTTGTCTGTTCCGTTCTCTGTAACTGTTACCTTAGTGTTGCTTGTCGAAAGTGCCTTGCCGTTCTCATCTGAAAGTTCAAACTCTCGGCTATAGCCAACAAAGATATAGTAAAGATTTCCGTTTCCGTCATCTCCGCTACCGTCTGTATAGGTGCAGTTTTCGTTGTACTTAACATCTTTGACACTCGGTCTGTCTCCCTCGGTGATTACACCCTGTTTCGGTGTTGTCAAATCCTTGCTTGCCAAACCCGAATACTTCTTAGTACCGTTCACAGTGAGGAAAGCCTTGACCTGTACGGTGTACTTTGTGTTTGCCTTAATGTCACTGGAATTAAGTGTAACGCTTGTTGTGTTTGTGTCTGTCTGCTGATAACAAACCTGTTTACCGCTACCGTCAACAATCTTCACTTCAAATCCGTTGAAGCTTGTCGTGTTGCTCTTGTACTTCACGGTGAAACCGTTTGTCTCGTCATATGTGAAAGAAGTGACCGTAGGAGTTGCGATTTTGTTCTCGTTCGTCTTAACGGACACAATGCTTGAGAAGTTACTGTAGTATCTTGCACTTGCAAGCTTTTTATAAGAACGAAGCTTGTAATAATAGGTTACTCCCTCTGTCACGCTTGTGTCGGTGTAGCTGTTAGCCTGTATGCAACCGCCCATAGCGTGATAAGTGCCGTTCTTGCTTGTGGCTCTCCAAAGCTGAAAGCCAGTCGGAACTTTTCCGCTCCAAGTGATAGTATTTTGTGCCTTGCCTGTCTTGCTGTTGTTGCTTGCCGTTACCTTGACACTGGACGGAACAACCGTCTCAAGTCTCTTGTCGATAGCAACTTCCTCATCATTTGAGTTGTAGCAAACAAGGCGATAATGATAAATCTTCTTGTCACTTGCACTTTTTGCAATAGTAAATCTCTTGTAGTTACCGCTAAAGGAGTAATAACCCTTGACAACTTTCCAAGAAGTCCACTTGCCTGTTGAGCTGTCCTGTCCTCTTTCGAGGATTTTGTAGTACTTAGCACCGCTCTTGTTGTATACCTTAATAGAAAAGGTACGGTTTTGTGCGTTGCTCTGCACACCAATGTCCATTTTCGGCTTGCTTGTGTTCCAAGCTGTCGCAGCCGAAGCGGACACGCTTGTCAATCCCGACACGCTCATAAGCATTGCTATTAAGCCTATGGCGAAAAGGTGTTTGAATGTTTTCATAGCTTTTTCCCTTCTGTCTTTGATTTGTAACAAAAGACAAACTATATTTCTTTAATATTTTATCTTATATATAGTTCAATTGCAACCGAAAAATGTGTTGTTTGGGGTGGGTGGGGT
>CAVKLS010000008.1:0-20137 GCA_963657025.1 bacterium
GCGGTTCAGGGTTCCATCCAGACCCGTATGTATGAGGACAAGAACGGAAATAAGCGTAAGGCAGTTGAGATTGTTGCCGATTCCGTATCGTTCACAGGCTCTAAGGCTGAGAGCGGCACAGGAAACTACGGTAATAACAATAATAACTACGGCGGCGGTTACGGTGATAACGGCGGCTATAACAACGGTTATAATAACAACAGCTACGGAAATAACAACTCATACAATAACAACAATAATTCTTACCAGCGTTCATCTCAGCCGCCAGCCGCACCGATTTATTCCAGCGGAAGTGACAATGACTTCCAGGATATGTCGGATATGCGTGATGACGACCTACCGTTCTGATAATCTCGCAAAGGAGGTAAAACAATGCCTGAGAGACCGGAAAGAAATTCTCGCCCTTCTCGCAAGCCACGCCGTAAGGTTTGTGCATTCTGCGTAGATAAGGCTGATTATATCGATTATAAGGATGTTGCTAAGCTTCGCCGTTATATCTCTGAGCGTGGAAAGATTCTTCCTCGCCGTGTAACAGGAACTTGTGCAGCTCATCAGCGTATGTTGACTGTTGCTCTTAAGAGAGCTCGTCAGATCGCTCTTCTTCCTTACACAACAGACTGATTTTAGTCTTACAAGCGGTTGCGATGCAGCCGCTTTTTTATTTCATTTTGAATACAGAGAAACACCGCCAATTGTGAGATTTTACTCACTTATCGGCGGTGTTTTTTAGTTTAGTATATCAACGGTTAAATTCACTTTAATTTGCAACAAGCACAATAACAAGAAGAAGTGCCGCTCTCACTAAATCAGGAGCAAGCTCATTTCCCTTAAGCTTACCGAATACCGTCGAGAGATTTCCTCTCGGACAGATTCCCGAGCATCTCGAACAGCGGATGCATTCTCCCTCACGCAGGCTGCCGTCGTTCATTTTGATATTTACGGGGCAATTCATCTTGCATGCGTTGCACTTAGGCGGACAGTTATCCTTGTTTCTCTTGAGTGCAAAAAACGGAATGTTTGGCAAAAGTGAGAATATTGCTCCCATCGGGCAAAGAAACTGACAGAAAAATCTTTCCTTAAATGCCATTCCGATGATAATCAAAATGAGAAGTGCCAGAGCAAAGCCATAGCCGCTCACGGTAAATCTCAGATTTCTGAACATAGAGAAAACCGTCCACGGGCTGTTCTTTCCGATGATAACCGCACCCTCCTTGCTCCAAAAGCAGAGAAGAACGATTAAGAGAAGTACGGCATATTTGCCGTATGAGCAAATTCTGATTGCCTTTTCGCTCATCTTAGGAAGCTTTTTCTTGAGCTTGGCCTGCACAAACTGGGAGAACTTGTAAACCCAGTCGCCCAGCGCACCGAACGCACAAGCCCAGCCGCAGAAATATCTTCCAAAAAGCACCGTGAATCCGCACACGCAAAGAAGCTGAACGGCAAAGCCTGTCATTTGAAGCGGATTGCCCTGTCCGATGCTTGTGACGGCATTTTTAATTCCCGTAAATGCAGAAGCGTAAATTGACGGGGCAAATATAAAGAATACGACCTGAACGCCTATTCTCACCCACTCCTGAATTTTTCTCTTCTTCATAGCGGGGCTCATTTTCTTCTTAGGCGGCTTTTTCTTTTCCGTCTCGGTTGCCGCAGTAACCTTGTTTAGGCTCTTATCCATATTATCCATCAGTTCTTAGCCTCCTCAAGTGCGGCATTTACTGCCCCGATTATTCCTGTTGACGAGAATGTTGCACCCGATACCGTGTCTACTCCCTCGGTTGAACCGTTTGCGAGTATGGTATCAACTACAGCGACTGCCGTGTTGTAATAAGCGTCGTCCTCTCCGCTGTGGTCAAGTACCTCAAGTGCTGTGATTTTGTCGTTCTCGACAGTTATTTCTACAGTGATGTCTGCTCCGAAGCCCATGGACGAGCCCTGATATGTTCCGTCCTTGTAAACGGATTCAGTGCTCTCAGAGCTGTCTGCACTGCTTTCGCTCACAGCTTTAAGCTCTGCTTTTTCTTCGTCCGTATACTCGGCTGTGGAAAGAGCGTCATCTACAGCGCCGATAATTCCCGTTGACGAGAATGTTGCACCCGATACCGTATCTACTCCCTCGGTCGAGCCGTTTGCGAGTATGGTATCAACTACAGCTACTGCCGTGTTGTAATAAGCGTCATCCTCACCGCTGTGATCAAGTACCTCAATGGCTGTAATTTTGTCGCTCTCGACTGTAACCTCTACGATAATATTACCGCCGAATCCCGTTGATGTTCCCTGATATGTTCCGTCCTTGTATTTCAAATCAACCGCCGTGCTTGTTCCCTCGTAAGCCGCCTTAGCTTCGGCAACCTGCTTGTCGTATTCCTTCTGAAGAGCATCGGCTTCTGACTGCTCGCTGTCGTGAGCCGCAATAAGTGCGGCTCTCGAGTTAGCGTTTACCTGATAGCAAAGAAGAATTCCGACAACAAGGAAAAGACAAACCGTCTTAGCTATTAATCCTTTCATTAGTTTCCTCCTTAGCTTTAGTTTTCTGAATCATACTGAGACTTTGCCTGATTATAAGCATCTACAATTGCTTTGGCAGAGCACGTAGCACCGCAATAGACATCAACAGAATCGCCCGACTGACTGCTTATAAGAGAGCTTTTAATCGAACTCATGGCAAAATTATAGTAATCTCTGTTGCTTGTATCCGTGCTTGAGCTTATAGAAATATCCTTAAGCTTGCCGCCGCTGAATTTCACATTGAATGTGAGATCATAGCTGTCCCAATCGTCATCATAGCATAAATCCTCATCCCAAACGCATGTGCTTGTAACCGTATATGTTCTATCGGGCACAGGTGTCGGCGTTGGTGTCTCGGTCGGCTCAGGAGTCGGTGTGGCTGTTGGTTTAGGAGTAGCGGTCGGCTTTGGTGTAGGTGTCTGACCCTTGCCGTTGATTGTTACCGAATCAAGCTTCAAGTCGCTGTGCTCCTTCTTTGCCTTTTCGAGTGCATTATTGTAAGCATTTACAATTGCCTTAGAAGAATATGTTGCGCCCGAAACACTGTCAACTGCCGTTGAACCGTTCTTGATTGAAGGACTTATAGAATTCCAAGCGTCATAGAGATACTCGTCATTATCCTCGTCATCATTGTCGGTCGTCAAGGTGATATCGCTGAGTGCTCCGTTTTTATAGCTTGCCTTAACCGTTACGTTATATCCGAAGCCCTTAACCTCTGCCGTGCCCTCGTATGAGTAGCTGTCTTCCGATGGCTTTGGCGTTGCTGTCGGTGTCGCTGTAGCTGTCGGAGTCGGAGTTGCCGTCGGCTTAGGTGTTGCAGTCGGACTTGCCTTATTAATGCTTACGCTTGATGCCGTAATGTCGGAGTGCTCCTTTTTAGCCTGCTCAAGAGCAGAATTATACGCACTTACGATTGCATTTGAGGAGAGAGTTGCCTTTGAAACAGCGTCAACCTCAGTGCTTCCGCTTGTTATAGCCGCATTGAGTCCGTCCCAGGCCTTAGTCATATACTTCTTGTTGGTAGAAGTTGTGTTCGGCTCGTCATAGGTAATACCCGTGAGCTTTCCGTCCTTAAATGTTGCGGTAACAGAAATCTCGTAATTCCACTCCTCGACCGTAGCCGTTCCTGTGTAAGAGTAGCTACCCTCCTCGGGCTTAGGTGTTGCGGTCGGCTTCGGAGTAGGTGTAGCTGTCGGCTTCGGAGTAGGTGTTGTTCCGCCGTTCTTTGCAACAGCCTCATTGAATGCTGTATTGAATGCCTCCTGAATTGCATCGGAGGAATAAGTAGCACCTGTAACCGTGTCGGCCGTGCCCTTTGATATGAGTGATGACTTCATGCCGTTCCATGCATTGTTTGCGTAAGAAACATTACTGCTGTCAGTATTATTCAAAAGCTTGAAGTTAGAAAGACCTGTGCACTTTCCGTCTTTGAATGTAGCGTCAAAGCTTACCGTGTAGTCAAACTCACTGCAATATGCCGTGCCGTTGTAGGTTCCGTCGGCGGGTGTTCCGTCCGTCTTCGGCTTTGTTGTGGGCTTTGCAGTCGGCTTAGGCGTAGCAGTTGCTTTCGGCTTTGGAGTCGGTGTTGTGCCGCCGTTCTTTGCGACAGCCTCATTATACGCGTTGTTGAATGCCTCCTGAATTGCATCAGAGGAGTATGTAGCACCGGAAACAGTATCTGCTGTGCCGTTTGACTTCAACGCAGACTTCATGCCGTTCCATGCGTTGTCTGCATAAGCAACGTTACTGCTGTCAGAGTTATTCAAAAGCTTGAAATTGGAAAGCTTTGTGCATTTTCCGTTTTTGAATGTAACATCAAGGCTTACGGTGTAATTAAACTTATCGCAATTTGCCGTACCCGTGTAGGTTCCGTCCGCAGGTGTTCCGTCCGTCTTCGGCTTTGTTGTGGGCTTCGGTGTGGGAGTCTCGGTCGGCTCGGGAGTAGGCTCAGGTGAGCTGTCGGGATTAGCCGCCGACTTAAGTGCCATTTTAACAGCCTCTCTGATTCCGTTTGAGGAATAAGTAGCACCTGAAACAGTATCGACATTGGGGCTTCCCGCTGCAAGCATGCTTGAAATTATGCTCTTTGCGGAATTGTAGTATGAATCTGTCTCACCCGAATGGTCGGTGACATCAATCGCCGTCATTTTTCCGTCCTTTACGGTTACGCTGACATATATAAGTCCACCGTAACCCTGATGCCAGCCCGTGTAAGTTCCGTCTGTCAGAACTGCGCTGTCATCGTAGCCGTCTGTACTTATCGGCGCAGGCGTTGTGACAGTCGGAGTTGCCGAGAGAGTATTAGAACCCGTCAAAGCGTTTTTAACAGCCTCGAGAATGCCTCTTGATGAATATGTAGCGCCCGAAACTGTATCAACATCATAGGACTGCTCCTCGATTATCGTGTCAATAAGGCTGAGTGCTCTGTTAAAGAAAGCGGCGTCATCGTGGTTTGAAAGCACATCGATTTTTGTGATGCTTCCGTTCTTAACCGTAACCTCTACCTCGGTGATACCGCCGTAGCCTGTACCCTTTCCCGTGTAGGTTCCGTCCTCGAAGCTGCCCTTCTTGCTTGATTTTTTCTTGCTTGTCTTCTTATCCTTGCTGTCAGAGAGATTCTCGGTATCAAGCTTGGAATCGTCTGAATTCTCACTTACCTCGTACTCGCTTAAGTCGGGCTCCTCTGGCCAGACAACCGCCTCTATGCTCGGCACATTGGTAACCATTCCGATTGCCGTGAGTGCCGCAAGAACAAATGCGGGTACGATGAACAAGAGTGATTTCAAATTCTTCATTCTGTTCTTTCCTCCTTTGTTAGTTTATCCTAACTTACATTTGCAATATATTGTGTTTATTGAATAAGGCACCAAGGGTCACAGCCGAAAAATTTCCTGACGGCTATGACTCTCTGCCTTTTGTTCACTTTTTACTCTACGATTTCGTAGTCAAGCTCGGAGCTGAAATTGCTCTCGATGCCTTTGCTTACATAGATTTTTCCCTCAGAATCGACAAGGATAAAATCGAATTGATCGCTGTGCTCATGCCAGTAGCTGATGGCGTCGTCCTTTCCCATAATGAAAAGCGAGGTCGAAAGTCCGTCGGCAAGCAGTCCGTCATCGCTGACGATTGTGACGCTGATGAGTCCCGAATTGCTCGGCGAGCCTGTTCTCGGATCTATGATGTGGTGGTGTTTCTCACCGTTATCATCCACAAAATATCTCTGATAACCGCCGGATGTGATAAGCGCCTTGTCTGAAATCTGCACAACTCCTATGTAATCGCTTGTGCTCAGTGCTTTTATCGTGTTGTCGGGATTTTCCACGCCGACTCTCCAGTCGCTTCCGTCAACCTTAGTGCCGTAAAGCTGAACGTTTCCGCCAAGAGAAACAAGACCTGAAACTATTCCGTACTCGGAGAAAATATCCATAATTCTGGCACTTGTGTATCCCTTTGCAATTCCGCCGAGATCAATCTGAGTTCCCGTCTGAAGTGTAATCTGGTGAGTTTCGTCGTCAAGAGTTATCTTATCGATTCCCGTCAATTTCAAAAGCTCTTTGATTTTATCATCTGTCGGCACCTTGTAGTCCTCTGTTGTAAAACCCCATTCAACCATGAGCGGATAGACCGTTATGTCAAAAAGTCCGCCCGTGCTGTCATAAAGTTCAAGTGCCTCCTTGACAACGGTGTAGGTTTCATCGGAAAGAATTACCGAGCCGTTCTCATTCAAGATGCTTATCTCGCTTTCGGAGTTTCCCACCGACCAGAGATCGTCAAGACGGTTGATTTCGTCAACAGCCGCCTGAACCGCCTCGGTGCACTTCTCGCCGTAAGCCGTGACGGTCATGTAGGTGTCCATGGCGAAAATATCCTGAGATGCCGAGGGAGTTTCCATGGTCTCCTTGCTTATTGTTACTCCGCCGTCATCGTCAGAAGATTCTTCCTCGCTCTCTTCCGATACAAGTGAGCTGTCTGAAGAAGCACTGCTTTCACTTGAGACTGACGAGCTACCCGATGCATTTCCCGAGGAGCAAGCCGTCAACATGGACATACTGAGTGCCGCAGCGATTATTGCGGCAGAAATTCTTTTTATCATGTAGTATCCTCTTATCTGATATTTTTGAAAAGATTGTCGGGCAATTTCTTTATGACAAGTCCGCAGATAATTCCGACAACAGCACCTGCGGCAATTCCCGATGCCCAGAGCACGGGAAGATAATAAAGTACATACTTACTGCCAAGAACGAGCACGGCAACTGCGATTTGTCCCACGTTATGGAAAACTCCGCCGAATACGCTGACTATCATCGTGCTGAATTTTCCCGTTTTCTTCATAATCAGCATTACGGCATAGCTGAGAACACCGCCCGCTATGCTGTACCACAGAGAAACCATACTGCCGAAAGTAAAGGCAACAAGAAATATTCTCACGAGATTGATAACGAATGCGTCAAACTCGCTCACCTTGTAAAGTGCGACAAGCACAACAAGATTTGTAAGTCCGAGCTTGATTCCGGGAACAGCAAAGAATGCGGGAATCTGAGCTTCAAGCCATGATAAGACCATAGCCGCAGCCACAAGCAACGCACGCATTGCGATAAGATAGGTTTTGCTTCTTGTTTTATTTTGCGACTGCATCAAAACCGTCATCCTCCGTTTCCTGTGTTTCGTCAGAATTTATCTCGACAATAACCTCATTAGGCAAGCAGATTATACTCTCTCCGCGCTTGGAGATTTTGCCCTGATTTACGCAAAGCTTATCGGGACAGCTTGCCTCCTCAAGGTAAACGGCACCGTCCTTTATGACTAGCACGTTGGTTCCGCCGTTTGCCCCGTTTATTGTTTCCGTTCTGTCCTTATCAAGCGAATAGCTTGCTACCTCTTCACCGCTGACCCTGACGACCACCGTCTTTCCCGGTGCCTTAAAGGTTCTGAATGCGAGGAAAAGGACTATCGTGACAACTGCGATAACAGCGAGCGCAATAATATCGGCTTTTTTAATTTTCTTTGTCAATATAATCACGACCCTTCTATTCTCTTGATAAAAACAGATAAAAATCCAATACATAAAAATACGCCAAAGACAGGAGGCGGTTTTTCACCGCCTTCTGTCCGGCATACTTCAGGTATTTAAAGCAGATTCTGTATAAATTTCGTTATCCGAACTATTTAAACAAACTCTTTATCCGAGTTATTCAAATCGGAGCAATGCTCAGCTTTGCTTGCAAGGAGCAGAGTATGCGACCGATTTCAATAGTGCATAAGGAGCATCAGCTCCTCAGATTTTCATCCGAATTCTCAGTCGGCTGAAAATCCGGATGACCCTCGCCGCCTAAGAGGCGGGGGCATCTGCACTGGATTATACACCAATCTCGCTTAAAATACAATTATTTAACTGTAACGGAAACAGTCTTAATCTTTCTGTAATAGCATCTGTTACCAGTAGCCTTTACAGTGATTGTGTATGTTCCCTTAGGAGCACCCTTCTTGATTGTTACGACACCCTTATCGGAAACTGTTACATACTTGGAGTTGGAGCTTGTGTATGTTACAGTGCCCTGAGCATTCTTAACAGTAAGCTTGACTGTCTGGTTCTTTATTGTGCTTCTTGTAACAGTCTTTGCAGTCGGAGTAACCGTCATTGTCTGGTTAGCCTTCTTGACTGTGAGAGTGATGGTTTTCTTAGCAGAATTGTAAGTACCGTCACCGTCTGCTACAACATAAATCTTACATGTTCCAGAGCCAACGATAGAAATCTTTCCTGTGGAAGATACCTTTGCGATTGCCTTGTTGTTGGAAACATATCTGAGAGCTGTTGAAGCACTTGCGCCGAGGTTGATGCTTCCCTTGTCAGCATAGCATGTAATTGTGTTGTTGCTCTTTAAATAGCCTGTCTTGATTGTGATTGTCTGGTTAACCTTGTTGACTGTGAGAGCAATTGTCTTCTTTGCGGAAGCATACTTGCTGTCGGCAGCTGCTGTAACTGTGATGTTACATGTACCTGCACCGACAATTGATACAAAGCCTGTGTAAGAAACCTTTGCTACAGACTCGTCGCTGGAAGAATATGTAAGAGCGGAAGATGCGCTTGCCTCAAGGTAGAAGCCCTTCCATGTTGTCTTAGCTGTAGCGGCATCGTTCTTTACATATGTTGAACCGATTGTAATCTTCTGGCTGACTCTCTTAACTGTAACTGCGATTGTCTTCTCTGCAGCCTTGTAGTCATCAGTTGCCTCTGCGGAAACTGTGATATTACATGTACCTGCACCGACAATTGCAACAACACCTTCGGAAGAAACCTTTGCTACAGACTCATCGCTGGAAGCGTATGTGAGAGCTGTGGAAGCGCTTGCCTCAAGGCTGAAGTCTGCCCAGTTGGAGTAAGCTGTAACTGCGTTGCCGCTTACCTTGGAAGAACCGATTGTGATTTCCTGCTCAGAAGCGCCAACCTTTACTGTAGCAACGAGGTCAGAGTAACCTGCAGACTTAATTGTGATTGTGTATGTGCCGTCCTTGAGGTTGTTGTCAGCGTCGAAGAATGATGCGAAACGTGTTACCTCAGCAGCGTTTGCGCCTACGGAAGTACCGTTGTTGAGAGCAAGCTCAATCTTGTTGTAGTGGTAGCCGCTTGTGGAGTTCTCGCCGTAAAGGTCAACCCAGTGAACAGCACCGACTGTTGTTGTACCGTCGGAAATTGTAGCACCGTAAACATTGTTCCAGTACTCGTTCCATACATAGCCCTCTGTTGTGTCATCAGGAACGATGACAAACTCGCCGATGCCGTATCTTGAAGATGTGTACTCGGCAGAAGCAAGCTTAACCTCAACTGTGGACTCGGAAGGAGCAACACCTGCATTGGCCTTGAGTGTAGCTGAAAGGAGAGTTGTCTCATCCTCTGTGAGCTCGTAGCCGAATGCGTTCTTGAAGGAAGCTGTCAGGTAAGCCTTAGCGTCAACTGTGTAGTAGGACTTCTCTGTGGAAACACCTGTGATAACCTTGTTGCCTTCAGCGTCTAAGCCGTAAGAAACGATATCGGAGATGTCCTTAGCGTGGTAGCCGGAGAAGTTTGTAGCAGAAGAAACTACGTCAACATCAACTGTAGCGCCGAGTGACTTGTAGAGATCTGCATAGGAAACTGCGTCATTCTTTGTGAATGCATAGAGGTCGCCCTCGAGTGCTTCTGCACCTGTGTAAACAAATGTTGTGCCCTCAAATGCTGTGAGCTCATCATATGTGTACTCTGTGACTGTTGTCTGTCCTCTGGAAGAAACAGTCTTTCTGAATGTTACGTTCTTAGCAGCGTCAACGCTGAGCTTGTTGAGGTCTGCTGCATAGAATGTTGAACCGTAAGCGGAAACCGCCTTAAGGTCTGTTGCCTGTGTGTAAGGAACTGTGATCTGTGCGTAGTTGTCGCTTGTGAGCTTGATTACATAGCTCTGACCAAATGCGAGAGCGGACTCAAGCTGAACCTTGCCGTCAACGATGTCAGCTTTCTCGACAACTGTAATGTTCTGCTTTCTTGCAGGAGAATATGTGATAGTAACCTTCGGATTCTCGAGATCCTCGGGAACGCCTGTGATCTCAACCTCTGTGGAAGCTGTGTCGATCTTTGCGCCAAGCTCGCTTACGTCGCCTGTGTAGTAAGGTGTGAGAACCTGATCGCAAGAAATCTCAATAGCACCAACGCTTGTGAGAAGAGTTACGGATGTGAGAGTTTTTCCGTTCATGTTGTACGGATAGAACTGATTGCCACCGTGGTTTGTGAGTCCCTGACCGCCTACAACGCTCCATGCAATCTCAAGGCCGGTTGTTCTGCTCGAGAACCACATACCGTCAAGAGCATACATAGCGTACTGATTTCCGTCGCTTGTGCCGAGAACAGCGCCGTAGTATGTTACATCAGAATAGTTACCGACTGTAGCACCGTCGCCCTTAGCGCCGAGAACTGTGAGCTGGTAATCGCCGTAGTTTGTGCTTGTTGTGAACTCGCCGACAGAGAGACCCTCTGCGGAAGCCTTCTCGCCCTTAGGAGCGAAGTTATAATTGCCGTCGGAATCTACTGAGAGAACAAGATATTCTGCAGAAACGCTTGAAGCATCCTCAATCTTTGTGAAGCCGTAGTCGCCTGTCTGACCCTCGTTAGCAGAAATCTTCTCGTAGTCCTTCTGATAAAGCTTGACTGCAACCGTAACACCGAGAATATTGGTGCCGTCGTTGTATGTGCCCTTTGCAAGACCCTCAGTCATGTTCATCTTGTTTGTTGTAGCTGTTGTAACTACATCCTGCTGCTCTGCTGCGCTGTAGCCGTAAGCTGTATAGTATGTAGAGTAAGGAACATTCATAGTTACATAAACTTCCTTATAGTTCTCTACAGCAGCCTTAAGAGTATCGATAGCACTCTTTGCGTCTACAGATGTGTAATCAGCTGTGTTGTTAACAACAGCCTCTGCAGCACTGACTGCATTTGTAAGCTCATCCTCTGTCTCGTAAGCGGAGAGAGCCTTGCCCTCATCGATGAGGCTCTTGAGCTCCTCAACCTGAGCGTCTGCAACGCCGTTAACGATTGTAGCTACTGTAACATCGCAGTAGTTGGAGCTGCTTACCTTTACTGTGTAGGAATAGCCGTCAATTGCCTCTGTGAGTGCGACCTTTCCGTCAACAATCTCAGCCTTGTCGGCAATTGTGTATGTCTTAGCGCCTCTGCCCTGACCTACTGTGTATGTAACTGTAACTGTAGGATCTGAGAGATCTGAAGGAATGCCGGAGATAGAAAGCTCTGTTGAGCCGTACTCTGCGCTTGCCTCAACGCCGCTTAAATCACCTGTGTAGTATGTAGGAAGTGTGAAGCTTGCACCGTTTGAAGAGCCCATGGTGATAACACCACGAGATGTGTAAAGTGCGATCTGAACGATATTCTGGCCGTTCATGCCGTCATACTGGTAGAACTGCTGACCACCGTGGTTAGTGAGTCCCTTACCGCCTGCGACGCTCCATGCTACCTCAAGACCGTTTGCTCTTGAAGAGAACCAAAGGTTGTTGAGGGCATACATAGCGTAGCCTGTCTGGTAGCTGGTCTTAACAACCATTGCATAGTATGTTACATCACTCCAGACGCCGCATGTGGAACCGTCACCTGCCGCACCGAGAAGTGTGAACTGATAGTCACCGTACTTTGTGTCTGTTGTGAATTCGCCTACGGAAATTCCCTTGGACTGAAGATTAATGTAGCTCGGCTTAAACTTGTAGCTTCCGTCAGAGTTGATTGTGAGCTTCATGTACTCATAATCATTTGTTGTCTTGGGCTCGATAACAGTGAAGCCGTAGTCTCCGCTCTGGTTCTCGTGAGCGTCCTTAATCTGCTCGTACTGGAACTTAAACATTCTGACGATCATTACAACACCGCAGATGTTTGTGCCGTCGTTGTATGTTCCCTTTGCGAGAGAATCTGTCATATACATCTTTCTTGTTGTAGCAGTTGTAACAACATCCTGCTGAACAACAGTAAGATCAGAGCCGCTTGTGTAAGCCGCAAAGAATGTGCTGTAAGGAATGTTCATGTTTGTGACAACTACTGTGTAGTTGTCAACAATCTCGCTGTACTCCTTGATAAGCTCTTCAGCGGTATCCTTTGTGAACTTGCTTGTATCGGCAAACTTCTTCTCGATTGCTTCTGTAGCGTTCTGGAGTGTATGATCAGTACCATTGTACTCAATGTTTGCCTTAGCTGTCTCTACAAGTGCCTTGAGCTCCTCAATCTGCTCCTCTGTAACAGCATTCGGGTCAGATGTCTCTGATGACTCGCTTGATTCTTCTGTCTCAGAAGTCTCTGATGACTCTGATGTCTCACTTGATTCCTCTGTCTCAGAAGTCTCTGATGACTCCTCAGATGTTTCGGATGTCTCGCTCGACTCTTCAGAAGACTCCTCAGGCTCGCTGACCTCAGAAGATTCCTCTGTCTCAGGCTCTGTCACCTCGGAAGACTCTGTTGCGCTTGTCTCTGCTTGACTTGATTCCTCGGAAGCGACTGTGTCGACCTCGTCAGCAAATGCGCATGTTACGCAGCTGAAAACCATCATGACAGCAAGAACAAGTGATAAAACTTTCTTTGATGCCTTCAAAATATTCATCCTTTCTTCGAACTTTGAAAGCACGGCGGATGACCGTGTTTTCTGATTTGTTTTAAACAAAGCTGTTCAACATTTTTCTAATGTTTAGGTTAGCTTTTGTTAACCTAATGCCACACCCTTATTTCATCGTCCCCATCTGACCCTGTCTTCGACAAAACTCTGAATGCAAGTCTCGATTATTAACCAAGCTAACTTTTGCTTTCCCAATAAGTTAGCTTTTCTAACCAAAGTTAAGATATTATAACTTTAATTCGTCATAACTAACCGTAAGTGATTATATCATTCTCTTATATCCATTGTCAAAGTAAAATATCTACACAATTATCTATTTTTCCATTTTTGTAAAAAAGCAAGAAAACAGCTGTCCAAATGAACAGCTGTTTTGTACATTTTGCAGTTTCTTTGCAAATATTGCAAATCTTACAGAGCAAGAAGATTCAGAATAGCCTGAATATAAATGCAAATCTGAGCCTTGAGCGACTCAATCGGAACATTCTCGTTGGCATCGTGAATGTGGTTCTCTTCTCCCGGGAACTCACAACCGAATGCGATGATTCCGGGAACAGCCTTTGCATAGGTACCGCCGCCGATAACCTCAGGCTTATGCTCGGTATCACCTGTCATTTCGACATATGCGCCGTAAAGCGACTTGACAAGGTCAGACTCAGGCGGATAGAAAAGAGCCTCACCGACACCGAGAATCTCAATCTTGCCCTTTTCGTTCTCAAGATGCGGCTGAGCCAGCTTTTTGACATCGTCAGGCTTGAAGGTGACGGGTACACGGATATCGATAGCACCTGTGATAGCGTCGCCGTCTGTCTTCATGATACCGTTATTGAATGTAAGTGCGCCGTATTCATCGCTGATTTTAAGTCCGACGCCCTCACCGTCGCAAGCCGTGCCGATTTTCTCATTGTAGAAATCGCAGAAATCATCCTCAAAGCCTGCATTCTTGAGTGCAAGCATTGTGAATGAAGCGGCATTGACTCCGAGAAGCGGAGTTGATGCGTGAGCGGAAACACCAACTGCGTCAATTGTAAGCTTGCCGTCCTCCTCTTTTACAGCGAAAGACTTGAGCGGAGTTTTGGAAAGCTCCTCTTCAAGCTTAGCCTTATCAACATCACATGCACTGACAACAGTTACGCAGTGGTTGCATACTGCATTGGAAACAAAGCCGCCGTCCATGGCAAGAATTTTCGTGTTCTTGCTTGATATTTTCATCGCACAGTGACCCTTTTCTCCGTAGATACCGGGGAACTCACCGTCAGGAGTGAAGCCGTAAGTAACAGCCTGCTCATGAGCGACATAGTATTTCATGCAAGCTGAGCCTGTCTCCTCGTTTGTGCCCATGAGAAGTCTTATCTTTTTCTCGACGGGAACACCCATATCCTTGAGAATTTTCATGGCGTAAAGAGAAGCGATAACCGCACCCTTATCGTCGGATACGCCTCTGCCGTAATAGTAGCCGTCCTTCTCGACAAGAGTGAACGGGTCTGTATCCCAGCCCTCGCCCGCAGGAACTATATCGAGGTGAGCCGCAATACCGATGAGCTTATCGGACTCTGCGTTTCCCATCTCAGCAAAACCGCAGTAGTTTTCGAGGTTTTTTGTCTTGAAGCCAAGCTCCTCGGCAATTTTGAGTGCCTCAGCAAGAACAGCTGCGGGTGCCTCGCCGAAAGGCTTGCCCTCTACGGGCTCTCCCTCAACGGAATTGTACTTTACAAGACGTGCAAGATTTGCTTTAATTTCGGGCATCAAAGGCTCGACCTTATCCATGTACTTCATGATAATCTTTCCTTTCTTTATCTGAATATTCTTCCGAATATTAATTTAACCAAAATACCAATTTGGAAGCCATTCGAGAGAATGGATATATTCGCTCGTTGTCGGTCTGCCCGAAAGCACGGGGTAGAAAACAGCGAACATAACGAGAATAACAAGCGTGAACACTGCCAAAATCACATAGCGAACATCTATTTTTGCGAGAACTCCACCCTTGCCTATCGGCTTTGAGAGAGCATCAACGGATTCCATGCACTTGAAAGCACCGATAAGCGAGATGACAAGCCACGGAACAGCCGTGAAATAGTGATAGATAAATGTAAGACGGGAAACAAGAGTCCACGGCACATAAGCCGCCGCAAATCCGACCAGAGCGGTGAACGACCAGTCACGGCGCTTGCGGATGTAAACGGGTATCGCAAAAATCAGTGCAGCCAAACCGAACCACCAGAGTATCGGGTCTCCCAGACAGGTAATGGAGCTTACTCCGCCCTTTCCGTCAACATTGTAATCGATAGCGTACCAGATGTTTCTTATGTCAAACGGCCACTCATACCACGGCGAAGCAAAGTAATGCTCGGCAACAAGATTCTTGTGGTAGTTGTACATATGGGTCTGATAGGAAATAAACGTACCGAAAACATTATATCTGTTCTGCGGCTGAAGCGTCAGCGGCAGGAATGCGGCAAAATATATCAGGCACGGAATGACGATGAATATTCCCACGCACCACGCACAGAGCAAATAGCACTTGGAGAAATATTCTCTCTTGTCACCCTTGGGAGCATTCGCAAAAAGCTTCACGAAATACATCACCGCAAGACCTACCGCCGCATAGACGCATGTCCACTTGGAGGCACAGCCCAATCCCATAAATATTCCCGAGAGGAAAAGCGGAAGAAGCATCTCCTTTATCGAAGCTTTTGTAATATCCTTTTGTACGAAGACGAGCATCGCATCGTACATCAAGAGCATGAAGAACACGGCGTAGGTGTCTATCGTGGCGATTCTTGTCTGAGTGAAATGCATGAAGTCGAATGCAAAGAGGATTATTCCGGCCGCAGACAAAACGGAGTTGCCGAAAAGTCTCTTCAGGAGATGATAGAGTATCGGAAGCATAAGAACGCCGAAAAGCGTTCCCATGAATCTCCAGCCGAACGGATTCATACCGAACATTCTTATTCCGAGGGAAATGATAAGCTTACCGAGAGTCGGATGAGTATTCTCGTAGCTTTCCACTCCGAGGATAAACTCATAAGCTGTTCTTGCGTGATAGATTTCATCAAAATAGGTGGAATTCATGTAGCTTGAGTGAAGCGGAACCGAATTTTGTTCGTCAACAAGCTTGTCAGCCGTGCCGCTGTCGTCACTCGCTATGCTTATGCCTACAACGCTGTCGCAAGCCGCATTCACGAAACCGATTTCGTTTATGACAACAGAATCGTCAAGTGCGGTAACACGGATGTATTTTCCACTGCCAACTGTCAGTTCGATTTCCTTCCACTCGTATACAGCCGCCTCGTCTATGCTCTCAATCTCGTTCCAGATCTTTCCGTCTGCACTCTGCTCAACCTTAACCGCACAGCCAACCTTGTAGCTTGTGCCATTCGTGCTTATGCCGGGCAGAAGTCTTATTCCGGAAGTATCCTCGCTTGACTCAAGAACGACGCTCTCACCCTCGCTTGGCTCCCATGAGGTGTTTGCAGAAATTCTGTCTCCGAGTGCATAAAAAGCAACAGCCGCATAAATCAGAGTAATCACACCGCAAATGATTAAATCCTTCTTGGTGATTTTTCTCTCGCTTGCTTCACATGTGGAAGAAATCAGCATTACAGGCTCCTTTGCGTCAGTCGTGAGTTTCTTTTTTGAAACGTCTTTTGCCGATAAAGCTTGCTTTTTTGCGATAACGTTCTTCTTTTTTGCGACAAAATCAAAATAAAGCTCTGCGACAAAGAAAATATAAATCAGAACATGTGCCGCCGAGAGGAATATTATCTGAATCGAGGTCGGCGAAACATACGAGTTATCAAGATAGAGAACATAAGCCACATTCAAAAAGTGGAAGAAGCTGAGTCCGCTGAATATAAACAGATAATCTTTGTTTTTCGTGTAAAAATAGCTCATCAATATGAAGAGCATGGACGGAAAAACATATCTCTCGTGCATCTTCACCGAGAAAATATATACCGTGAACATTAACAGGGCAGCCGCAGGAAATACTACCTGCTTGGCTCTTTCCTTTCTCGCAAACCACATGAACACGGCGCAAAGTGCGGTAGCAAGGCAAGGGCCAAACCAGTTGAGAACGAAAAGTCCCACTCCGCTTTCGGGAAGCTTGCCCCAGTTTTTGCCTATCATATCCCAGAAATTGTAAGCATTTATGGAATAATAATCGTAGTAATCCATGGTTGCCTTGTATCTTTCGATAAGCCAGCCGTAATCAAATCCGCTTGTGTACGGCTTTGCAACAACAAGAATAACCGCCAGTGCGGAAAGAACGCCTATGCCCAAACCCTTGAAATTTTTCTTATATAAGGTATAGAAGAGATAGACGGGAGCAAAAATCAGCATCTGCGGCTTGGTGATAACGGATAAGCCGTAAAGCGCACCGGAAAACAGAAGCTTGTCCTCCAAGAGAAGCCACAACGAGAACAGCAGTATCATCAGGCACCAGGAGTCTGCCTGTCCCCATACGGTCGAATTAATCAAAACAGCGGGACAGAAAAGATAAAGTGCCGACGCCAAAAAGCCTTCTGTTTTATTGAGCTTTTTCGAGCCGAGGTGATATATGACATATGCACAAACTATATCGCCGATTATCGACGGAAGCTTGACCAAAAGCGTGTAACCCTGAGAATAGAAATCCCAGCCGAGTGCTGTTCTTATCTTATCCATCCAGCCGAGTATATAGAGGAATCCGGGCGGATAGTCAAGATAGAGGCTTGTGTTGTACACACCCTGATAGCCCACAGTATTGACAGATTCTCCCCACGCCTTAAAAAGCGTGATGTCGGTTTCGTAGCCGACGGTGGAGTAACCTACGACAAGACGAAAGAGAAATGCCGCAAAAAGCAACAGAAATATTAGCAAACGGTTATTAAGTTTGAGTCCGTCAGCCTTTTCACACTTAAATGCAAAGAGAACAGACGCCCCCAGAAACAATAACGCAAAAATGATATTAAGGGTCATACCCTATCTCCTTTCTCGGAAAGAAATATGTGTATATTCTACGATTTCCCCTTGACCGAAGTGTGTGGAAACAATAAAATATAGGTGAAAAAGCTTGCACTTTTTCTCCGAGTGATTCCTATTGATTGTATATTAAACGGAGAAAAAATGCAACAGACTTGAAGCTCTGACCGCAAATAATGCACTGTTATTGTATATAAGGAGGAATTGCTTTGAATTTCCGATTTTTTCACGAAGACCCCGATATTCTCCATGTAGGCTGTGAACCAAACAGAAGCTACTACACGCCTTTCGCATCGGAGGAAGAGATTGCCGAGGGAGACAGCTCTCACCTTCTCATGCTAAGCGGAGAATGGTATTTTAAGTATTATGAGTCCTTTGCCGACACATTCAAAAACGCATTCTTCACGGATGACGACGAAAACGGTCTCGATATTGACGAAAACAATATGTCGATTGTCGAGGTTCCTGCCGTTTGGCAAAGCTACGGTGTGGACAAGCACCAGTACACAAACATCAGATACCCATTCCCATATGACCCACCCTTTGTCCCCGAGGATAACCCGTGCGGACTTTACATCAAGCATTTCGAGATAAGCGATGAGGAGCTTCGCTTCAAGTCCTACCTGAATTTCGAGGGTGTGGACTCCTGCTTCTACCTCTGGGTAAACGGTGAATTTGCGGGATACTCTCAGGTTTCCCACTCCACAAGCGAATTTGACATAAGCGACCTTTTGAACGAGGGCGACAACGAAATTGCCGTGCTTGTTCTCAAGTGGTGTGACGGAAGCTATCTCGAGGATCAGGACAAACTCAGAATGAGCGGTATTTTCCGTGATGTCTATGTGCTCTTCCGCCCAGAAAACCACTTAAGAGATTACTTTATAAAAACCAAGCTTTCAGATAACTACAGTCATGCCGATGTTACAATCGAGCTTGACAAAATCGGCGAGGTTGACGTAGCATGCGAGCTTTACGATGCCGACGGCGTACTTATTGCCGAGGCAAACGAGGAAGACGGTGCTCTGAGACTTAGTCTTGATTCCCCCGAGCTTTGGAGTGCCGAAACACCATATCTTTATACACTTCTTATCTATGCAGGAACAGAAATCATTCCGCAGTCGCTTGGAATCGACGAGGTCAAGGTTAAAAACGGCGTTGTACTTTGGAACGGACAGAAGATTAAAATCAAAGGCGTCAACCGCCACGACAGCGACCCCGTCACCGGCTACACCATAAGCGAAGAACAGGCACTTCGCGACCTCACGCTCATGAAGCAGCACAACATCAACGCTATCCGCACAAGCCACTATCCGAATGCTCCGTGGTTTTTGCAGCTTTGCTCCGAAATGGGATTCTATGCGATTGCCGAGGCTGACCTCGAGAGCCACGGTGCAGCAACCTGCTTCGGCGGCTATGACCTCGACCACTACTCCGCACTTGCAGTAGAGCCAATGTTCAAGAAAGCCATTCTCGACAGATCCCAGAGAAGCGTTATCCGTGACAAGAACAATGCCTGCATCTTTGCATGGTCGCTCGGAAACGAATCGGGCTGGGGCGAAAACCTCGAGAACGCCGCAAGATGGGTTAAATCCTACGACCCATCACGACTTCTCCACTACGAGAACTGCCATGTCGAGGCTTACGGCAGAAAGAACGATACATCCATGCTCGACCTCTACTCTCATATGTACTGGCCGACAGAAAAAATAGACGAGTACTTCTCCACAACGGCATACAAAAAGCCGTTCATTCAGTGCGAGTATATTCACGCCATGGGCAACGGCCCAGGAGACATCTCCGACTACATGGAACGCTTCTGGAAATATGACGGCTTCGTCGGCGGATTCGTCTGGGAGTGGTGCGACCATGCCGTTTACGGCGGAAGAACTCCCGACAACCGTGACATCTACCGCTACGGCGGCGACAACGGAGAATTTCCGCACGACGGAAACTTCTGCATGGACGGTCTTGTCTATCCCGACAGAACACCTCACACGGGCTTGCTCGAATACAAACAGGCTATCCGTCCGCTGAGTGCAAAGTGGCTTGATAAGGAAAAGGGACATGTCGAGATTACCAACAGACTCGATTTCCTTTATTCAGACGAGCTTCTCGATGTTTTCTACGAGATCAAATCTGACGGTGAGACTGTTGCAAACGGCGAAATTAATCTCTCGATTGCCCCTCACTCCTCGGAAGTCTTCACAATAGACGGCTTCACGGGCGAGGGTAGCGAAAGCGTTTATTTCTACTACACCGCTAAATTCGATACCGACTACTGCGACGCAGGCTACGAACTCGGATTTGACCAGCTTGTTTACAGTGAAGAGGAATACTGCGCACCCTCACTTGTTTCGGGTGATATCGATATATCAGAGGACGGAACAAGAATATATATCACATCCGACTCCTTCTCCTACACCTTCAGCAAGAAAAACGGTATGCCCGAAAAAATGGTAAAGCTTGGCGAGCAGATTATCACAAAGCCCGTGGAATTTAACCTTTGGCGTGCCCCGACCGACAACGACCAGTAC
>CAVKLS010000009.1:0-20072 GCA_963657025.1 bacterium
CAGATATGCGGTGAGCTGACGGAAAAGGGCTTTGAATTTTCCGCAAGCATGATAAGCAACGGCGCACTTTTCACCGAGGAGCTTGTCAAAGAGGCAAAGGAGAAGTGGAAGCTTAATTTCGTTCAGATAACAATAGACGGAACCGAAAAGGTTTACAACGAGACCAAGGCTTATGTCGGCATGGCGGGAAGCCCCTACCAAAGGGTGCTGAAAAATATAAAATTGCTTAGCGATGCGGGCATTAAGGTTTCGATAAGAATAAATCTCGGTTATCACAATGTTGATGATACCAAAAATCTCATGAATGAGCTTTCCGAGAAATTCGGTGAGTGCAAAAATGTGAGTATGTATGTTCACGAGCTTTTCGATGACGAGGGATTCGACCCCGTTCACTACGAGGGCGACGAGAAGACATTGCTTCTCGAGCGAGTGGAAGAATTCAACCGCTTTGCGGGTGACAAGGGAATGTACTCCGAAAGGAAATCGGTTCCGCATCTCAAGATAAGCGGCTGTATGGCAGACAATGACGGGTCGGTTATCATAAATCCAGACGGCGTTCTCACGAAATGCGAGCATCTTTCATCGGCTGACGGCTTCGGCTCTATCTACTCCGAGGAGAAGGATAAAGCGTCGCTGGCGGGTTGGAAAGAGCACATGGAGTATGAGGACTGCAATGGCTGCAGACTCTATCCGTCGTGTGTTCTCGTGAAGAATTGCCCCAACGGAAACGATTGCCTTAAGAACACAAGAAACAGAAGATTTTCCGAGGCAAGATTGGGAATACTCGAGGTGCTTGCAAGAGCACTCGAAAAAACCGAAACAGCCGATAAATCGGAATAATTGAATAATTAAATAATATAGAACAGAGGGAAAAACAATGAAGAAAGTATAAGAAAAGCCGATAGCTGAGAAGATAGAGTTTGATTACAGAAATCAGGTAGTTGCTTCAGGATGTACTTTGCAATTTACAAGAGATGCGTCTAATACCTGTAACAAATATGACAGCTATCCGACATATAAGATTTGATTGAGTGTTATAAAAACAAAAAGAGATTGAAAAGCGAATAAACAAAAGTGAGGATAAAGAGCATGAAGAAGTTCTATGAAGCTCCCACAGCGGAGAAAATTTCATTTAACTATCAGGACCAGATTGTTGCTTCCGGCGGAAGCAGCACATGCGGCACTATGTATAAGGTGTACACAAACCGTGAAGCAGTTGATAACTGCGATTATTACAACGAAGGCATCTTTAATGTCACATGATTTAATGTGTAAAACAGGAGTGAAGACAAATGAAGAAGTTAGAAAAACCAAATATGGAAATAGTCAGATTTGACGCTGACGATGTTGTTGCGTCAAGCGGATGTTCAGGTGACTGTATATCTGTATGCGAAGGCATCTGCGAAAGAGTTTGCGAGCCGCAGTGCATGCCAAACTGCAATCCGCACGTACTGTAATGTTGTGGGGTGAAGATAAATGAAAAAGTTAGTAAAACCAAACATGGAGATAGTCAGATTTGACACTGATGATGTTGTTGTAGCGAGCGGTTGCCTTGGAGACAGCGGATGCACGGGCTATTGCAAAGCTGTTTGCCCGTCGGAATGTCACTCTGTTTGTGAGTATAAGTGTTTGATAGTGACAGAAGGCGTCTGATTAAATCAATAAAAATTTAATAAAATTTGTTTTGTAAAGCAATTTGCGAGTTTATTTTTTACCGAAGTGAGAGATTGAAAAAGCAAAAGCCGAAAGTGAGGATAAACACATGAAAAGGGTTTACAAAATACCCGTGGTCGATAGGATTAATTTCGACTACAAGAATCAAGTAGTTGCATCGGGATGCTCAAGACAGTGGGCGTATCAGGGCTATGATAGTTGCCACGAGCACTCCACGCCGTATGGAAATTTAGCTTGATTGGGAGGGACATTGATATGAAAAAAGTCTATGAACTCCCACAGTGGAAAAGGTAAATTTCGATTACAAAGATCAGATTGTGGCATCGGGTCAGTGTTATTACACAGACATCGGAGTAGGTCAGTGCGAGAGCGGAGGAAAATACATTCTTCAGAACTCCTGATTTAATCCTTGGTTAACTCTTGGTTAATAAGCAAAAACCAAAAAGCACAAAAAAAGAAAGTGAGGATAAACATATGAAAAAAGTTTATGAAACACCCGTAGTCGATAAGGTTAATTTCGACTACAAGAACCAGGTTGTAGCAAGCGGATCAATAGTCTGTTATGAAAAAGTAACAATGAGTTATTCTGGTTGCACAGAAAATCGTGGATTTGCTAACGATCAGGCATGATGAGGTGAAAGTTATGAAGAAAATATATATTGCACCAACAGTAGAGAGAGTTAATTTTGATTATAAAAATCAGATTGTTGCATCAGGTGGTAGTAGCACTTGTAAGGTACAGCATTCTGATTATGTACCTGTTGGCAGCATAGAAAGCTGCAGCGACGAGCTTGCACCACAGTACAAGACCTAATATATTTAGGAATAATATTGAAAAGTTAAGGGGCAGCAATCCTTTGGTGCTGTCCCTTTCTTGGTAAAAAGAAAACATGAAATATTTACTTCCGGGCGTAATTCTTGATTCAGAATTGGAATTGGAGGAATTTTCGGATTTTAAAGCCGAGAATCCCTCTTATTTTGCTGTCCCCGTGATAAATTTAAAAATGACGGACGAAGAGCCCACTCCTGAGGTGAAAAGAGTGCATGGTCACCCTCAGATAGACATAAGCGAAATCGAGGGCGGCTGGCTTTTCTCTAGCACGACGGGCAAGGCGAAGCTCTTCGTCTCTGATGACTACCGAAAGCTCACCGCATGGGTGGGTGACGAGAAGAGCATGGAGCAGCTCAGAACCAATCTTCTTCGCACCGCACTCGAGTGCGCAAGCGTGGCAAACGGCATAGTCAGCTTTCACTCGGCTTGCGTCGAGGCGGACGGCTTTGCCGTGGCTTTCACGGGCAAGAGCGGAACGGGAAAATCCACCCGTGCGAATGCATGGATAGAGAACCTCGGCTACAGCTTCGTCAGCGGCGACAGACCCGCCATTTTCAGCGAAAACGGCGTTCTCACCGTCAGCGGTGTTCCGTGGGACGGCAAGGAGAAGATTTACAGAAATGTCCGTCTTCCCCTCAAGGCTATTCTGGACGTTCACAGGAGCGACAATGAGTTTTTTGAATTAAGAGAGCTTACGCAAAAACAGAAATTCAGAGTGCTCATGCAGCAGGCATTCATTCCGATGTGGGACACAAAGACCGCAAGCGGAGTGATAGGCATGCTCCATGTGCTTTCACGAAAAGCACCGATGCTTCGCCTTTTCTGCGGCCCCGACGGGGAATCCGCAAAGAAGACGCATGATGTTTTGTTCAATCACCCCGAACTAATAAAGGAGGCAAGACCAGAGATGAAGGTTAAGGACGGATTCACTCTCCGCAATGTTATCGGAGAGAACATTTTGATGCCGACAGGCGACAATATAGGAAAATTTGACGGAACCGTTATTTTCAACGATGTTTCCGCTTTCGTATGGGAGAAGATGCAGACTCCTGTTTCAAGAGATGATCTTCTCGGTGCAATTTTAGGTGAATTCGATGTTGATAAGGAAACGGCAGAGAAGGACCTCGACGCATTAATCGAGAAGTTCTCGAGCCTCGGACTCATCGACGAGAACGCAACCGACTGATAAAATATTTAATTAAGGATAAACATGCTTACATTACTTAAAGCAAGCTATAAGGAAGACAAGCGTGGCTTTATCGAGATTTTCATACTGAACATAATCTCATCTTTAATGGGCGGCATAAGCATAGTCGTGCTTTTGCCTATGCTGGAGCTTCTGGAGGACGTTCCGTCGTCGCTTGAGGGCAGCGTGGTGGAGGCGGCTGTCAGCACTATGTCCCCCGTTATGAGAGTAATTATTTTGGCTGGCGGCTATTTGTTTTTATTGACGGTTAAGGCTTTCCTTAGCCGTCAAATGTCGCTAAGGCAGAATGCTTATCTTTGCCGCTACACTCAAAGGCAGAGACAAAAGCTCTATGAGCTTATGGAAAAATCAAGCTGGCAGTACCTCGCAAAGCAGAAAAGAACAGACCTCATCAATCTTTTCACCTCGCTTTGCGGTCAGGTGACAAGCGGAATTTCTTCGTCAATCGGTATGCTCTCGAATATCGTCATAGCTGCAGTTCAGCTTATCATCGCACTTTATATGAGTGTGCCCATCACGCTTTTTGTCTGCGTGGCGGGTGCGGTTCTTATGGCGGTTTTCTGGCCGCTCAAAAAGAAAAGTAAGGCTTTCGGCAAAGAGATGATTGAGGTCAGCCGCAATTTTTATTCGGAGCTTCTCAATCAACTCGGCAGTGTCAAGGAGATAAGAGCCTACGACGTCGAGAAAGAGCACGAGGAGAGATTCACCGATATCAACGGCAAATTCACCACAATGCAGACCGAGTACGCAAAGGTGAGCTCGCTGCCCGGACTTGTCTACAACATTGCGGCGGCACTTGTTATCGCACTTTTATTTGTGTTCTCCACCATGGGAGTGCACATCGAGACGGCAAGACTATTGGTTCTCGTTCTCGTTTTCTCGAGATTGTGGCCGATTTTCTCGGGATTCCAGGGCACGGTGCAGAGCATTCAGACCAATCTGCCGGCACTCGAAGACCTCGAAAAAGCCATGAGAGAGATGAGAGAGGCAAGGGAAGAGCCCGACGACGGCAGAACTCTCGATTTCAAGAAAAATGTCTGCTTCGACAGCGTTCATTTTTCGTATTTTGATGACGGCAAGGACGTTCTCGGCAACATGAGCTTCGAGATAAAATTCG
Source organism: bacterium (assembly GCA_963657025.1). Taxonomy (GTDB): domain Bacteria; phylum Bacillota; class Clostridia; order Oscillospirales; family Acutalibacteraceae; genus SIG603. The sequence goes on from CAVKLS010000009.1 coordinate 4,831, forward strand.
GCGAGATAGTCGCTCTTTGCGGCAGAAGCGGAGCGGGCAAGAGCACCGTGGCTAATCTTCTCATGGGATTTTTGAATCCCACATCGGGAAGCATAAGCGTGGACGGAAAAGTCCTCACGGGCAAGGATTTGCACGCATGGAGAAGGGTTATCGGCTATGTTCCGCAGGACCCGCTTGTTCTTAATGCGTCCGTGCGAGAGAATCTCTCACGTTTCCACCCGGGCGTCAACGAGGAGGAGATGATTGACGCACTCAAGCGTGCTCAGGCTTGGGGCTTTGTCGAAAAACTGAGCGACGGACTCGATACTCTTCTCGGCGACCAGGGAGTGAGACTTTCTGGCGGCGAGAGGCAGAGAATTATTCTGGCAAGGGTTCTTTTGGGAAATCCGCGGTTCATAATCCTCGATGAGGCGACCAGCGCACTTGATTATGACAGCGAAATCTCAATAAGAAATGTACTTTATGAGTTAAAAGGTGAGGTGAGCGTATTGATTATTGCTCATCGACTTGCTACAATAAGGATTGCGGACAAAGCGCTTGTCCTCGAAAACGGATCAATCAGCGAGACGGGTACGATAGCCGAGCTTATCAAAAAGCCGGGCGGCTACCTCAATTGCATGGCGGATCTCGGTTAAGGGGCAGGGAGCTTTTACACAATAAGGCACATAAAGTGCCGTATAGAGGGGAAATTCTAAAAATGGCAAAACCTAAGGAGAGATTAAAAATCTTTCACTGGCAGATGGTGAGTATGCTTTTGATAGCTTATGATCTGTTTGCGGTAATATTCGCTTACTTCATTGCGCTTTTGGTGCGCTTTGACTGTAGGTTCTCGCTTATTCCGCAAGACTATCTTTTAGGCTATTACAAAAGCATAATCGTCTATGCGATTATCGTGGCAGTCGTGTTCCAGCTTTTCAAGCTTTACCAGTCGATTTGGCGGTTTGCAAGCTTCGTGGAGCTGTGCCGACTTCTGCTGGCAACGGCGATAACCTCGGTTATCTATGTTCTTTTTGAGAGCATATGCATCCAGAGGATGCCCGTGTCCTACTATTTCTTTGGAATCATCATTCAGCTTGCCCTTACCGTTGGCGTGAGATTCTCTTACAGATTTATTCTGCTTCTTCGCGAAAAACACTATTTCAGTGGTGATAAGAAGGAGTCTGAAGGCTCGAAGGTCATGCTCATCGGTGCGGGACAGGCGGGTCAGGCGATTATCCGTGATGTCAGAAGAAGTGAAACGCTCAACGACAAAATCGTGTGCATAATCGACGACAACGCAAACAAATGGAGCCGCTTCATCGACGGTATTCCCGTAGTCGGCGGTAGAGACAGTATAGTCGAGAACTGCAAGAAATACGGCATAGATAAAATCTACTATGCTATTCCGAGTGCAAGCATGAAGACCGAGAAGGAAATTCTCGAGATATGCAGTGAGACGGGATGCAAGATGAAAAAGCTTCCCGGTATGTTCCAGCTTATCAGCGATCAGGTCACCATTGCCGACATGAAGGATGTTCAGATTGAGGACCTTTTGGGTAGAGAGCCGATTAAGGTTGATATGGACGAGATTTTCGCTTACATTCGCGGCAAGGTAATACTCGTCACGGGCGGCGGCGGATCCATCGGCTCGGAGCTTTGCAGACAGATTGCCGCACATGAGCCGAAAATGCTTATCATTTTCGATATCTATGAGAACAATGCTTATTCCATTCAGCTTGAGCTCAAGAGAAAATATCCGAACCTCAACCTTGAAACGATAATCGGTTCTGTCAGAGACGGCAAGAAGCTTCTCGACCTCATGGAGAAATATCATCCGCAGATAGTCTATCATGCGGCTGCTCACAAGCACGTTCCGCTTATGGAGGATTCTCCTTGCGAGTCAATCAAAAACAACGTGATGGGTACATACAACACTGCTCTTTGCGCCGCTTTGACCGGCTGTGAGAGATTTGTCCTCATAAGCACCGATAAGGCGGTTAACCCAACCAACATCATGGGCGCAAGCAAGCGACTTTGCGAAATGGTCATCCAGTCCTTTGATGCACTCGTCAAGGCAGGAAAAGCCGACAGGCTTCTCCCCATGTTCTTGAGCTGGGCAAGACTTGAGGATACAAAGGGACTTTCCGAGAGACTCAAGAAGGCAAATGTCGACTATGTTGCCGTAAGATTCGGTAATGTTTTAGGCAGCAACGGCTCCGTCATTCCGCTTTTCAAAAAGCAGATTGAGCTTGGCGGCCCCGTAACGGTCACTCACCCGAACATTATACGCTATTTTATGACTATCCCCGAGGCGGTTTCGCTCGTTCTTCAGGCGGGAACATACGCAAACGGCGGAGAAATTTTCGTCCTTGATATGGGCGAGCCCGTCAAGATAGACACGCTTGCAAGAAACCTAATCAGACTTTCGGGTCACGAGCCTGATGTCGATATAAAGATAGTTTACACGGGACTTCGCCCCGGCGAAAAGCTTTTCGAGGAGAAGCTTATGGCTGAGGAGGGCTTGAAGAAAACAAAGAACAAGCTTATCCACATCGGCTGTCCCATTCCGTTTGATACGGACGAATTTGTCGGTCAGCTGGATTCACTGAGCAAGGCAGCCTACGACAACGCAGATAACATTCGAGAGCTTGTGGAGGAAATTGTCACAACCTACAAGCCTGAGAATATTTGACGGCAAAGATAAACTTTGAGTGCAGAAGGTACGCGTTTTGCGGTGACTTCTGCACTTATTTTGAAACGAGAGAATTTGTGAAAAATGAGAAAAACAGCTAATGTAATTCAAAACATATACCGATTTTTGGTCATAGGATGCTTTCTGATTATCATGGCCTTCCTGTGTGCGTACAATGCGGCGTCTACGGCGGTGCTGATAAACTGGGAGCACACGGCTTATATTGCCGATTCAGTAAAGCTTAATCTGGCTTTTGTCATTCTTTCGGTTATACTCATAATTTTACTGAAAAAAAGCGGAGCTTACCGTTTTGTTTGCAGAAAGCTTGAGGACGATAAAATATTCGGGAAATGCAAGATTTTTCTCATAATCACGATTTTGTCTCTTTCTTGCCTGTGGGCACTCAGCACGCAGTTTGTGCCTGGTGTTGACGAGTACGCAGTACAGCAGGCTGTGGAGGAGGTTTTGGAGGGAAACTACGATTCCTTTGCTCCGCTTGCTTACATGGACGAGTATCCAAACAACTGGGGATTTTTCCTGTTCTCATATCTGGTTGCCCGTGTTTTCGGAAAAATGAACTATATCGTTATCCAGCTGATAGTGGCTGTGACGATAGCTTTTGCCTTCAAAGCACTCTCGGAGATAGCAGAGCTGTTTGAGGTGGGCAGAGCAGGTCAGCTTATGGTGCTTTTGGTCGGCGTGCTGTTCATTCCGTTCACATTCTACTCTATGATGGTTTACGGAAATTTGCCCGGTGTGTGCTTTGCGCTCATTGCCGTGAAGTACGAGATTAAGTATCTTAAAGACGGCGGAAAAATATATCATGCGTGTCTCAGCGGTATTTGCATAGCGATAGGCGTTGCGTTCAAGAGCAACATGCAGATTTATTTTCTTGCCATGGTGTTCACGGCGATAATTCATGTGTTTAAATCATGGAAAAAGGCGCTTGCCTTGGCTCTGATTTTGATTGCGGCATATGCGGCTCAGTCGTACGGTATAGCACTTATCATAAGGAGCATGACGGGCTGTGCGCTCGATAAGCCTATAACCTCGCTTGCGTGGGTTGCCATGGGACTTCAGGAGGGTGACCTCGCTCCCGGTTGGTGGAACAGTTACAGCATAAAGACCTATTTTCAGTGCGGCGGCGACGCAGTCGAGCATTCGATTGTGGTTAAAGCAAGCATAAACGATTCGTTGTCTAATTTCATTGCTAACCCGGGCTATGCGGTCGAGTTCTTCACAAAGAAGATACTTTCCACTTGGGCAAACCCAAGCTTCCAGTGCTTTGCGACAGTGAGAAACGGCAGTTATCTGGCTGTTCCCGAGTGGATGCTTAAGCTTCTTTCGTATTCGTCTCAGAAGAGCATAACAGAGTATCTCAATGTGCCGGCTTTTCTCATTTATTTCGGCTCGCTTCTCTATGTGCTCACCGAGGACTTTAAGCGAACCGACAAGCTTATTTTACCGATGATTTTTGTCGGCGGCTTTCTTTTCTATCTCGTGTGGGAAGCTAAGGCGAGATACGGACTTATGTTCTTCATTGTTCTTATTCCCTGTGCCGTGAAGGGCTTCAGCCGAACGGCTTCGCTCATAACCGAAAAAATCGGAAAAATAAGACAAATGAAGCAGAGGAAAAACGAGGAGAAGAGCGAGAGAAGAATAAACCGCAGACTTGTCTTGCGGTTCGGTGCGGTGGCAGTGTCGCTTGCCGTGTTTGTCGCTTTGTATGCCGTGAAATTCAATTCGGTTCTCAATCAGGATACGGGAGCATATCTCAGTTATGTCGAGAACTCTCCAGACGAGGAGGAAGTGGAGTATCTCGGTCAGACAGACGAGGATTAATAATCTATATTTGTGGTAAAAGCCGCGGTCGGAAGAAAACACCGACTGCGGCTTTGTGCATTCTCATAAAAAAGCTTGTGCGAAAAGTGCTGACTGAAATTATAGATTTCAAGAGGAAAAATCGTCAGAAAAACACAATATAGTGTAGGTTTTAACTGTTCAAATTAAGTGACAAATAATTTACTTTTTTGTAACATTCATTTTATTGCCTTGAAACGCTTGATTTGTTATACTAATTATAGATGTTGTGTTTTTGCATACTTTATATCGATTTGAACACATACATAGTGTGATTGTTTCCAAACAAAACAATTCTTTTTGATGTATGAGATGTATGGAATGTATGTAGGTGTCAGAAAATAGGATAACGAAAATCGAAAGAAAGGAGAGCTTTGTTTGCAGTTTTTCAGCCAGCTCAAAGAGAAAACGGGCGAATCCATGGCGGCGGTTCTGCCGATAACCGTCATTGTTTTCGTGCTGTCCGTCACACTTGCTCCCCTTGACCCCGGCACGCTGATACTGTTTCTTTTCGGAGCGGTGCTTCTTGTTGCGGGAATGGGCTTTTTTACTATGGGGGTCGATATGGCAATGACGCCGTTGGGCGAGGGCGTCGGCTCGGTTCTCAGTAAAAAGAAAAAACTCATTATTCCGGCAGTTGCCTTTTTTCTGCTCGGAATGCTTGCCACGGTTGCAGAGCCGGATTTACAGGTGCTTGCTAACCAGGTTTCGGCAATCAACACTCAGGTGCTCATCTGGACTGTTGCGATAGGCGTGGGATTTTTCCTTGTTATCGCTACAATCAGAATAAGAAAGGGCATTCCGCTTCGCCGGCTTCTGCTTGTGTTCTATTTCATCGTGTTTGCGATGGCATTCATAGCACCGAACAACTTCGTTCCCGTTTCGTTTGACTCGGGCGGAGTTACCACGGGTCCGATAACGGTTCCGTTCATCATGGCTCTGGGTCTTGGTATCGCTTCGAGCCGCAGCGACAAAAACAGTGCAAGCGACAGCTTCGGTCTTGTTTCGCTCTGTTCGATTGGTCCCATTCTCTCCGTGCTTATTTTAAGCATAGTTTATAAGCCGCAGACGGTTGATGTCAGCCTTGCCGAGGTACCGGAGGTTTCCACAAGCGCACAGGTGGCACATTACTTTATCCGTGCGTTTCCGAGTTACTTCGAGGAGGTTGCGATAGCAATTCTTCCGCTTGTGGCGGTTTTCGTGGTATTCCAGCTTATCACGAAAAATTATTCGGGAAACGAGCTCATCAAAATAGCAATGGGCTTTATCTATACCTATCTCGGACTTGTCATGTTCCTTTGCGGAGTCAACGTCGGCTTTATGCCTGCCGGTCAGACTATCGGTGCGGCTATCGCTTCGGGCTCTCATAAATGGCTTCTCATTCCGATTGGTATGCTTATCGGCTTCTTTATCGTCAAAGCCGAGCCTGCCGTTGCTGTTCTGCAAAAGCAGGTTGAGGAGGTTTCCAACGGTGCTATTTCCGCACGTGCCATGGGTATCGCACTTTCAATCGGCGTTTGCGTCTCTGTCGGACTTGCCATGGTGCGTATGCTGACTGGAATGAATATTTTCTTCCTTCTTATCCCCGGCTATGCGATTGCACTGGGACTTAGTTTCTTTGTGCCGAATATCTTCACCGGTATCGCATTCGACTCCGGCGGAGTTGCCAGCGGACCTATGACGGCTACCTTCCTTCTGCCGTTTGCTCAGGGTGCATGCCAGGCAATAGGCGGAAACATGATGACCGATGCATTCGGAATTGTCGCAATGATTGCGATGACGCCGCTTGTCACCATTCAGATTATGGGACTTTCAAGCATTGTCCGTCACAATATTCAGATTCGCAAGCTTCATTTTCACATGGAAAAGGTCGAGGATACTGTCCTCTTCTACGATTAACGGAGGCATAATATGGAAAAAATCAAAGCGGTTGTCTCCATTGTGGAGCGTGGACAGGGCGCTGTTCTGCAAAGGCACTACGGAAAACAGGGAGTATATTTCCACACGCAGTGTCTGGGAAGAGGAACGGCAACCAGTGAAATTATGGATATTCTGGGACTTGACTCCAAGGACAAGGATGTTGTCATCAGCCTTGCGACGAGCAGTCTTGTGATGAACCTTTTCAAGGTGATAAATTCCGACCTCAGGGGCAGCATGGGCGTAAAGGGCGTCGCATGCAGCGTGCCTATCTCGGGAATTAACAACATACTGGCAAATTTGCTTGCCTATCAGTCGGAAAAGCATAAAAAGGAATCCGGAGGAGAAGAAGTGGAACGCACTAAAAATTCAATGATAATCGTTCTTTGCAACCGAGGAACTACGGGTGATGTTATGGCAACCGCAAAGGAAAACGGCGCAAGGGGCGGAACAATAATCAAATCGAGAATATCGGGCTATGAGGAGCTTGAGCAGGCATACGGCCTGAAGGTCGATGACAATAAGGATATTCTCGCTATAATGGTTTCCACCGATAAGCGTGCGGCTATTATGGAGGCAATCAATAAGGAGCACGGACTTCAGAGCAAGGCTCAGTCGTTCCTGTTCTGTTTGCCCATTGAGGAAATGACAAAGCTCTGATAAAGCATATCGAACAGCGAAGTCTGAAAAAACGGACTTTGCTGTTTTTTGTTAACAAAAAGTTTTCGCTTTTTTCTTGTTACATAAATATCAATGTGTTATATTTATGCTACAAACTGTATTTAAGATTTTAGACTGTTGTATCTAAGGAAATCGGGGAATTAAATTAAATGAGCGCAAATACCCTTGAGAGCAAAAAGAGCGTACAAAACGGAGTTCGCAGACTGATTTTCTGCGGAGTTTCCATTTTGCTGCAGCTTGGCTTTTTTGCTCTTCTCGTGACAAAACTGTATAACTGGGCGTCGATTATCGATATCGTTCTGAGAATTACGGCGTTCACTTTGGCAATGGTTCTGTATGGACAGAACAAGACCACTCTGAATATGACCACGCCGTGGATAATTCTGATATTGTCTTTCCCTATTCTGGGAATAGGACTCACACTTTTGATAGGTCTAGACGGCGGTACGATTAAGATGAAAAGGCGTTACGCTGAGATAGATTATAGGCTTTTGCCAATGCTTGAGAAGAACGATGAAGAATTAGAACGTCTGACTGGGAAAAATCCCCGTGCAGGCTCCATAGCAAGATACATTGCGAAATGCTCGAAGTATCCCGTTTATGACGGCGCAAGGGTGAGCTATTTTGACGAGGCGATAAAGGGGCTTGAAAGTCAGCTTAATGACCTTGAAAGGGCAGAGAGATTCATCTTCATGGAGTATCATGCCATAGAGGACGCAAAAGCCTGGTCAAGAATAGAGACTGTCCTCGCAGAAAGAGCGGCGGCAGGCGTTGAGGTTCGAGTTTTCTATGACGATATGGGTTCTATCGGATTTATAAACACGGGATTCATAAAAAAGCTTGAGGACAAGGGAATAAGATGCCGTGTGTTTAACCCGTTTGCTCCTATGGTTAATGTGTTTCTCAATAACCGTGACCACCGAAAGATAACCGTTATAGACGGAAAAATCGGTTACACGGGCGGATATAATTTAGCCGACGAATATTTTAACTATACTCATCCGTACGGAATGTGGAAGGATACGGGAATAAGAATAGAGGGCGATGCGGTCGCAAATCTTACGGCGGCTTTCCTTGAAATGTGGAATGCCGCAAAGGACGGCAACCGTGATACGGACGAGAGATTCGAGGAATTTCTCAGAACCGAGAGAGTAGAAAATCCCGAGGGATTTGTCCAGCCCTATGCCGATATTCCCATAGATAACGAGAAGGTTGGCGAGGAGGTATATATCAGTCTTATCAACAAGGCTGAAAGATACTGCTACTTTATTACGCCGTACCTCATCATCACGGACGAAATGAAGCATGCGCTTAACTTAGCCGCAAAGCGTGGGGTTGACGTGAGAATAATCACACCCGGAATACCTGACAAAAAGCTTGTTTACAGCGTAACAAGATCATTTTACAGCGAGCTTGTGCCAAGCGGTGTGAGAATTTATGAGTGGACTCCTGGCTTTTGTCACGCCAAGATGTGTGTGGTTGACGACGAAATGGCTACCTGCGGAACAATTAATCTCGATTACCGCAGTCTTTATCATCATTTTGAGAACGGATGCCTTATGGCTCACTGCGGCGCTGTTCTTAAAATAAAAGAAGATATGATAAAAACTATGGGGGAGTCAAGAGAGGTGACGGGCGACTACGGAAAGACAGACAAAAAGAGAATAGGTCAGCTTATCATGCGACTGTTTGCGGGGCTTTTGTAAAAAGTCGGATTAGGGGGGAACTGTATGAAAAATCCGTTCTACGGAATGCTCGGAATGTTTGCGGTTTTTAAGGTGTTCGGAACATTTCTGGTAATTTATTTGATAATGTTCTTGGCGGCTATCGCATTGGCATATATTTTCTGCGCATTAACTCAGAGGTCGGTTGACGGCAAGGCAGTCAGAATATGTGCTTTGATTGCGATTATTCCCGCGGTGATTTTCACGGCGGTAATAGCGTTTGTCTTATCGAAAATTCCTATGCTAATTTGATAGGAAATGTATATTTGATGTGTATTTGCGGAGGTTAATTATGGCAGAACAGTTTAAGCTCGATGATTACAAAGTGTTCGATATGTTCAAAAACAGCTGGGCACTTGTTACGGCAGGAAGTCTCGACAGCTACAATTCATGTACGGTTGGTTGGGGAAGTCTGGGAACGCTTTGGTCAAGACCGGGGAATGATGGGGCAAGCGTCACGGTGTATGTTCACCCTGCTCGTTTCACGGAGCATTTTCTTGAGGAAAACTCAAGCTTTACGGTAAGCTTTTTCCCAAAGGAATACAAGAAGGCTCTCGGCTACATGGGTTCTCACTCGGGAAGAAATGAGGACAAGGCTAAAAATTGCGGCTTAACTCCCATGAAAGCAGGCGACAGCGTAAGCTTTGAGGAGGCAGAGCTGACATTTGTTTGCAGAAAGGTCTATTCACATCAGTTTGCCAAGGAAGGCATAGCACAGGATATTCAGGATTATTATGCCGCAAATCCAAAGGTTTATCCCGACGGCACAGAGGGCGGATGGCAGCCGCACTATGTATTTGTGGGAGAAATCACCGAGGTTATTAAGAAATAATATGACAAGAAAGGAAGGCTTTTCTGAAAAAAAGCTTTCCTTTTTTACATTTTGAGACAGAGTTTTGAACATTTATTCATAAGATGTTGAAAACTTGATGCGATTTCGCTTTGATACATAGAAATTACAGCTCGACAGCACTGTTTTTTGTCGGTTAATATTATCGATTTTTCTTGACATAACGGATAAGTATTATTACAATAAAGAATGCATTAGTAGGAAATTTTGCAGATTTTTTTCAAACGGAGATACTTTATCATGACTTTAAGAGGGGATATCCTTAAAAATATAGTTGCTGTTGTGTTGGCTCTTACCATTGCATTGCCGATAAGCTTTTCAAGCGGACTTACTGCATTTGCCGATGAGTCTTCGAGTGAAGAGACAAGTGTATCAGACGAGAGCTCTGCAGAGGAAAGCAGTGAGACTGTGTCAGATGAGGCTTCAGGCGAGTCAAGCACAGAAAGCTCGACTGCGGCAACAAATTATACCATTCCCTCGGCGTCAAGCGATTTTTATGTATATGACGAAATGAACACGATTTCCGATTCCACACGTCAGTCAATCGTTCAGACGGGAGAGTATCTCAATGCACAGTACGGCGCACAGATTGTTGTTGCGGTGTTTAACACGCTCGGCGACTACAACATAGAGAGCTTCACAAATGAACTGCTCACGTCATGGAATGTCGGCGGAGACGCAGGCTACGGACTTGTTTTTCTCATGGATGTATCCGAGGACGACTACTATTGCATTTCCGGTGCGGGATTAAAGCAGCTTTATACTTCGTCAAAAATCCAAACTATTCTTGACGACAACATCGAGTCGGTCTTTGCTCAGAAGGACTATGATGCGGCGGCACTGGCTTTTGTCAATGCCTGCACGAGCGATCTCGAGAAATATATGCAGGATCTTGCCGCTTCGGGCGTAGTGCTTGTGAAAAATTCAAACACAACCACGACAGCCTCAACAAGCGACTCGGCTGATGCTCAGGCTACAGACACCGAAAGTCAGGCTGCAACGACGACAAAGAGCTCGGGCGGATTTTTGGGCTTTCTCAAGGTACTTGTTATAATCATTCTTGTGCTTGTGGTTCTGCTTTGCGTGCTGTTTGTTCTTGCTTATCTGCACGGTCAGAAGGTGAAGCGAGAGAGAGCGGAGGCAAGACGCAGAAACGCCCAGAGAAGAGGAAATTCTTCTTCGGCTCCGAGAAGTACACAGCGTTCTTCCTCGTCGTCATCGGCATCGAGAGGAAATACTTCATCTTCAAGACAGCGTCCGTCGGGCGGCACACGCTCAGGCACCACTGTGAACAGAACGAGAAGCTCATCCTCCTCAAGAAGCGATTACAGAAACAGATATGACAGATAAATAAAAAATCAAGCTCTGTGAATTCAAGTGTTCACAGAGCTTTTTGTATGCTTTTTTGTGTATCTGTTTTGTCAAAGAACCATGCCGCCGTTCACTCCGAGAACCTGACCCGTGATAAATTTGGCGTCGGCAAGGAAAGCACAGGCCTTGGCTACATCATCGGGAGTTCCTATGGTGCCTGTCGGAATTTCCTCACGGATAGCGTTGACGTCCTCTTCGCTAATGTGAGAATTCATCTTGGTGTCTATCATGCCGGGAGAAACACAGTTGACCGTGATTCCGCTCAGACCGACCTCTTGTGCGAGCGCCTTAGTCATTGCGATGAGACCGCCCTTTGACGCCGAGTAGGCAACCTCACAGCTTGCGCCGACCTGTCCCCACATAGATGCGACATTAATGATGCTGCCGCATTTTTCGTGTATCATATTTTTAATGCACCGCTTGGAGATGAGGAACGCACCGGTGAGATTGATGTTTATTATATCGTTCCACTCCGAAAGAGTTGTTTCGTCAAAAAGCTTTATCAGGGATATTCCGGCATTATTGACAAGCACGGTTACATTTCCGAGGGTGCTTTCGATTTCGTTTAGCATACTGTCGATTTCCGTTTCTGACCTCAGGTCTGCACGAAAAGCTTTTGCGGAATATCCGCTTGAGTTAAGCTCCTTTTCGAGCGCAAGGGCAGAAGAGGAATTGCTCATGTAATGAATGGCAACGGAATAACCCTTTTCGGCAAGAGCGCGGCAAATTGCGCTGCCTATGTCTCCCGAGCCGCCTGTCACAAGTGCTGTTTTGTTTGAATTTAAATTTGTCATAGTGCTCCTTTGGCGATTTACTCCAAATTGCCCGTAAGTGCCATAATCACGGATATGGCGGCAATCGGTGCGGTTTCTGTGCGAAGAATTCTCTTGCCGAGGGTGGCAATCAGAACGCCGTTTTCCTTGGCAAATTCGACCTCTGCCTCGGAAAATCCGCCTTCCGAGCCGATGAAAACCGATATGTCGGAGTTTTCGTCAGAACTTTCGATAAGGCTTTTGAAAGGCTTTCCGCCGTGCTCATAGCACATGATTTTAAGTCCGTCTGCATTTTTTACGGCATCCTTGAATTTAATCGGCTTTTCCACCTTGGGTATGATTCCCCGTCCGCATTGCTTTGCGGCTTCAAGCGCGATTTTTTGCCAACGGGCAATTTTCTTTTCTTCCTTGCCGTCAAGCTTTGCTACGCAAAATTCACTCGTGACAGGCACAACGGCATATGCGCCGAGCTCCACCGCCTTTTGCGTCACCAGATCGAATTTATCTGACTTGGTTATGCACTGGTAAAGCGTAACTTTGCGGCTTGGCTCTGTTTCGCTTTTCTTTTTCTCGAGAATGTCGGCAAAAACACTGCCCCCTGCGATTTCGGTTACGGCGGCACGGTAGTCGAAACCTTCGCCGTCGCAAAGAGTGATTTCCTCGCCGACACGCACACGAAGGCTTTTTGCAAGGTGAGAGCCGTTCTCACCGTCTATTTCTATTGAAGCTTGGTTAAGCTTATCCGAATCGATAAAAAATCTTGGCATATTCCCTCCGAACGGTTGAATATACATAGTTTTGTTTGTGGTCTGAAGATGATTTTACAACAGTGCGTGCGCCTTGTCAAATTGTAAAGAGTGTGCTTTGATTGCGGCTTTTATCTTCACAGCCGTGTTTTTTTATGATATACTGTTAAAGTGTAATTTGCGTGAGGGAGGAATGAATATGTTCGGCTTTTTCAAGAGATTTTTGGCTCTTGCTTTGCTTGCGGCTACGGTGTCGCTTAGCCTTTCGGGCTGTGCGGAAGCAGATTATTCCTCCGACAATCTCATGACTGCGCCAAAGGTGAGTGCGGTTCAGCAGAGCATATATAATCTTCTCGGCATGGACGACGAAACGGTAAACCTTATGTATCCGCAGAACGGAGACTACCGCTCGGCGATTATCATGTGTGATTTCACGGGGGACGGCTATCAGGATGCAGTCGGATTTACCATGCATGACGATGACAGCGTGATTACCGTAAGCTTTATGACAGAATCTGACGGTGTGTGGAAGATTATTTCGTCTTATAAATCGAACACAACTCAGATAGACAAGGTGCTGTTCGGAGATGTAACGGGTGACGGTGTGACTGATATAGTCATCGGCTGGGGCAGTGCCAAGGGACTTGCCAACTCAGCGGGACTATATTACTATGAGAACGGCACGGTGAAGGGCTTTTCGCTCGGACATTCCTACACGGAAATCGAGCTTTTGGATTTGAACGGAAACGGAACAAAGGACATTTTCACGGTTTCACTGTCAACTCTTGTCTCCGCACAGTCGGTGGAAGCGGGAAGCTCGATGGCTAATCTTTACAGCTTTGTCGGTGACGAGCTTGTGTGCACTCACCGCTGCACTTTGTATAATAATCTCAGCAGCTTTTCTTCGGTTACCCTCGGCAAAAGCATGGACGGAAGAACCTGCGTAGCGGTTGACGGCGTTATGGCTGACGGCTCGATGATAACTCAGCTGCTATATATCAATCCGTTCTCGGGAAATATGCTGTCTCCGCTTTCGTTTTCGGGAGTGTATGAGGAGTACAATTATTTTTACCGTGCCCGTCAGGTTGCGATAACGTCACGGGATATTGACGGAGACGGAATTATAGAGATGCCAAGGTGTATTTACGAGAATGACGAGGAAAAGAAAATTTACTCGACGGATTATATTATCAAATGGATGAAATTCGATATTGCGGCAAGAGAAGCCACCGTCTCAAAAATCCAGATTTATAATCAGGACGACGCTTACACCGTGGATATTCCCGAAGAAATAGAGAATACTATAAGATGCTACAGAGACTCCGAGACGAGGACGGCAAGCTTCTATTTGTGCGAATTTAACGATTTTGATAAGGTGACGAACAAAACGGAGCTGTTCAGCATAAGAGTTTTCTCCAAGGAAACCTGGGATAAACTTCCGCTGGGGGACGCTCCAAACAGCCTTTCCGAGAGGAGAAGCTATCGTGAAGAAAATTATACTTTCCTGAAAAGCGGAAGGCTTGACGGTGAAGAGGTTGTTTATGCGGCAAAGATAGATAATGAGTCTAATATATATTCGTCAATACCGTATACTATAGAGATTGTGGATTAGGGAGGATAAACAGATGAAAAGATTACTTGTTTGCGAGGACGAGCAGAATATCAGAGAGTTTGAGGTAATAAATTTAAGAAGAGCGGGATATGAGGTAGTCGAGGCGTCAAACGGAGACGAGGCTCTCGAGATATATCACCGAGAGAACGGAAATTTCGACGTTGTGATTCTCGATATCATGATGCCGGGAAGACATGACGGTCTTGCAGTCTGCAAGGAGCTCAGAAAGCTCAGCGATACGATAGGAATAATTCTCCTCTCGGCGAAAACTCAGGAGATGGATAAGGTCACGGGACTTATGGTCGGAGCAGACGACTACATCACCAAGCCGTTCTCTCCGAGCGAGCTCACCGCAAGAGTGGACGCAGTCAACCGCAGAGTGGAGCTTGTAAGAGGTGCAACGGCGAATGCCTTTTCAAAGGAAATTGTTTCTGGTGACTTCGTTCTCAATCTTATGGACAGAAGCTTTTCCAAAAAGGGTGAAAGAATTGACCTCACTCAGGTTGAATTTCAGATAATAGAGTATTTTCTTACAAACCCGACAATTCCGCTTTCGAGAACGGATATTCTCACTCATGTCTGGGGCACAAGCTATGCGGGTGACGAGAAGATAGTTGATGTTAATATCAGAAGAATAAGAATGAAGATAGAGGACGATCCGTCTGTTCCATCCCATATAATCACGGTTTGGGGCCACGGCTACAGATGGGAAGCGTGAGGTGAGTGTGGAGTGAGGAGTGTTGAGAGTGGAGTTGTTTTGGTAGAAGCTTTACTCTTTGTGCTTTCACTTCAATAAAATGAATGAAATGCCGAAAAAACAAAAAGCGAGAAATTTGCATTACGAAACAGATTATTTGAATAAAAAAGAGTATGAGTCATTAAAATCAGATTGTGAAGAAATAAGGAAAATGCTGTCTTCCACAACAAAGACTCTGAAGGAAAGAGAGTGAGGCCAACCGATAACTCCACACTCCACCCTCAACACTCCAAACTCAAAAGAGGAGGTGCCACGATTGAAAAACAATAAAATATCAAAC
>CAVKLS010000010.1:0-4123 GCA_963657025.1 bacterium
GGCTCTCACAAAGCTCAAAACAGACGAGAGTATCGAGACTGCTCCGAGAAGAATATAGTAATTTTCACTCTTTACTATATAAGTGGAATCGTTCGTAAAAAGATAGAGTAAAAATACAAGTCCCCAGAAAGTCGGAAACAATCCGAGATACTGTGCTTTCTCAAACAAATTCTTTTTGCCGAAGCCCACAAGAGAATAAGCCAAGAGAAAAACCGCTGTCAGCACAGAGAATATCGCAAGCGGAAGCATAAAGCTGCTCTCTGTTCCGACAGAGGAATATATCACTCCCGTTTTGTAACCGAACCAGCGCGCCAGAATCCAACCGGAGCAATAAAACATTATCAGTGCGGAAACAACTCCCGTCACACCTGAAAACAGATTTTTGTCTGTATTCAGCCTAAATTCTTCCTTATCCTTCAGCGCAAAGAACGCCAAAACAGCCGTGATAACGACAGTCAAAGCAAGTGCGATTATCGTAAACACATAGCTTCCCTTTAAAAGTCCCGTATCTGCCTGATAATATGATTTGTATTCGACTATTCTCATCACTGCCACAAAGACAGCGGCTAAAATGCTCGTCGGCAGCAGCACCTTCGGGCTTAAAAGTTTATTTTGCATTTATATTAACCTCTAAATCACGGATAATTTTCGCAATAGCGTTTTCGTCATTGCTGACGGTAATGTTCTTTGCCTTTGCCTTTACCCAGTCGGGGGCATTGTCCACGGCATAAGCGATGTCACAATAGCCAAACATGGAAATATCGTTTCCGTAGTCGCCTATTCCTATTGTCGTGTGCACATTCGGCAAAAGCTCTTTCATCCTGGAAATCATCTGACCCTTGCCGCTGCCCTTCGGCAGAAACTCAATTCCCGTATCCCACGAGAGCATAACCTCGTATTTGTCTCCGAAAACCTCGCTCAGCTTCTCGGCATTCGGAAGCGATTTTTGCGGGTCGGACTCGACAAATACCATTTTCGTGAACTCGTCCTTGCTGTCCCTCACAAGCTTTTTCAGCTCGTCAGTCGAGGAAATCGGCACATTTTCGCCGTAATATTCCTTGAATTCCCCCGGCACATGCGCGTCGGATCTTATATACTTGATGCTCTCGCCCATCTCACCCGCAACTATTCCGCAAATGATGTCGGGCATATTATCATAAATATAGCAAAGAACCTCGCTGACGTCCTCGGTTATGTGGGAGGAGATAACAGCCCTGTCCTCTTTCAAATCATAGAGAACCGTTCCGTTGTTTGATACAATGTAGGTATTCGGCACGAATTTATCGGAAAACTCATCGATATAATGCGGATATCTTCCGCTTGCTACGGTAAAAAGACCGCCCTCAGACTGAAAATATCTGATAGCGTCCCTGTTTTCGTCCGATATTTTTCTTTTTGAATCCGTAAGAGTACCGTCACAATCGGTACAAATCAAATAGCCGTCAAATTTTCCTAAGTTACCCATTGAGTTTGTTTTTCCTTTTTCTCAAATAATCCTCGAGAATGATTACAGCGGCGACAGCGTCAACAACTGCCTTGCGCTTCTTTCCCCTCGTGTTGGTCACATTCAGGTAGTTGTGTGCGGTTACGGTTGTTCCTCTTTCGTCCTGCATCTCGGTGGGAACACCTGTTTTTTCCTTAATCAGCTCCGCAAAGGAAAGTGCGTTCTGAGCACTCTCACCCATAGAGCCGTCCATATTTTTCGGCAGACCTACGACAATAAGCTCGGGCTTGATTTCAAGCGCAAGCTTTGCTATTTCGTCTGCCAGCTTTTCTCTGTTATGCTCGGAAATTACCGTGACAGGCGAAGCAATCATCTCGCTTTTGTCGCATTTTGCGATTCCCGTTCTGGCTTTTCCGAGGTCAACGGACATAATTATCATATTTTATCCTTTGTTTTCTGTCAAAAAGAAATTTGCACGAAGGTTTTTTCCCGGCGTCCAATCGGGCAAATGAGAACCGTCGTTGAGGTACTCAGCCTCAAATTTGCCGTTCTCGTATTTCCAAAGAGAAACAGCCGTGTTCACTCCGATATCCACATCGTTCAGGCGTTTGATATCGTGAAACTTCAGGTAGCAATTTAATGTGCGAAGTGCCGCACCGTGAGAAACGATGACTATAGTCTCCCCGTCCTTTGCTTTTTTGAGCACGCGCTCGAAAGCTGACGACATACGATTGTAGACCTCGGTCATTTTCTCTCCGTCGGGCGGAGCAAAGTCATAGGCTCTCTCGTTCCAGTTTTTTGCCTGCTCCGGGAAAAGTATCGGAATATCGTTCCATGCAACCTTCTCTATCTTGCCCGCATGAATTTCTCTGAAATCATCCACGGGGATAATCTCGTTGTCGTGGAAACGGTTGACCGCCTCGGCAGTTGCAACTGCTCTGCCGAGGGGGCTTGTATAAATATAATCGTATTTTATGTTTCTGAATCTCACAGAGAGCAAATCAAGCTGGACTTTTCCGTTCTCAGATACGGGTGTATCTATCGAACCCTGAAAATATCTTGCCAAATTTCCCTCTGTCTGACAATGCCTTACAAGGTAAATTTTTACCACGGCTTTATGCCTCCGACAATCTCATTTATAGACTTAATTCCCTTAGAATCAAGCCACTCGTTAAGTCCCTTTGTGATTTTGAGCGGAGCGTAAGGATCGGTGAAAAGAACAGTACCGATCTGAACGGCGCTTGCGCCCGCAAGCATCATCTCGACTACATCCTGCCACGTGGAAATACCGCCCAAGCCGATAACGGGTACCTTTACCTTAGACGCTACCTGCCAAACCATTCTGATTGCCACAGGAAGAACTGCGGGGCCGGAAAGTCCGCCAGTATTGTTTCTGATAATCGGTCTGCCCGTATTGATGTCAATTCGCATTCCCGTGAGGGTATTGATGAGCGAAAGACAGTCTGCTCCCGCAGCCTCTGCCGCAAGAGCCATCTCTGTGATATCGGTGACATTTGGAGAAAGCTTAACCATAAGCGGCTTCTTCGTGTTCTTTCTTACGCCGCTTGTAATCTCCGTGACGCCCTCTACTGTAGTTCCGAACTGAGCGCCGCCAGCCTTAACGTTGGGACAGGAAATGTTAAGCTCAATCATATCGACATCGGTATCGTCAAGTCTTGCAGCCATCTCGAAATAGTCCTCGGGGTTTGAGCCTGCTATATTTGCGATAATTCTCGTGTTTTGCTGTGTGAGCCAAGGAAGATCGTTCTCGATAAAATGATCTACGCCGGGATTTTGAAGTCCTACGGCATTGAGCATTCCGCCCGGAGTTTCAGTGACTCTCGGTGCGGGGTTGCCCGGGCGAGCCTTAAGGGTTGTTCCCTTGCAGGAGATTCCGCCAAGCTCGGAAAGCGGATAGAACTCAGAGTATTCTCTGCCGAAGCCGAAGGTGCCTGAAGCGGCAATGAGCGGATTTGCAAAATCAACTCCGCATACGTTAACTCTTAAATCTGCCATCAGTAAACCACCTTTCTGTAATCGAAAACGGGACCGTCCTTGCAGACATGACCGTTGTATTCGTTGCCGTACTCATCCTTAAGCTTGACTGCACAGCCAAGACAAGCGCCTATGCCGCAAGCCATTCTCTCCTCGAGAGAAATCTGGCACTCGATTCCCTTTTCCTCGGCAAGCTTTGCCACCGACTTGAGCATTGGGGTAGGGCCGCAAGCATAGATTATATCGGGATTCTCGTCCTTGATAAGGTCGATTACAAGACCGTGATATCCGTATGAGCCGTCATCGGTTGCTATTCTGACATCAGCGCCTGTTTTCTTGAAGTCGTCCTCAAGAATAACAGCCTTTTTGTTTCTGAATCCGAGAGCAACGGTAGCGTTTTCTCCGTAGAATTTAGCCGCCGCAAGAAGCGGAGGAACTCCTATTCCGCCACCAACGAAAACAGCCTTTTTGTTCTTGTCCTCAAGCCCAAAGCCATTTCCGAGCGGAGCGAGAACATCAAGCCACTGCTCCTTCTGATAGTCGGCAAGCTGAGCCGTGCCTGCGCCTCTTATCTGGAAAACAAGGCGAAGCGTTCCTCTCTCGGGGTCGGCGTCACAAATGGAAATCGGTCGGCGAAGCGTTCTTCCCGGAAGAAGAATGTGCGCAAACTGACCGGGCTTAGCA
>CAVKLS010000010.1:4133-20037 GCA_963657025.1 bacterium
TAGCAGCCCTTGCAAACTCGGGATAGAATATCTCAAAATCGTAGATATTATCAGGGACAAGCTCGTCAGCCTTCACTATCTTACAATATTTTACATCATATTTTTTCATGGTCTACCTCTTAACTGACAGCACACGGCATTAAAGCTTGATTTCGCCGATTCTTGCGACAATCTCGTCTCTCATTCTTATGGCTTCTCTTCTTGCAGCCTTGGCGAAATCGTGAGGGTCGAGTCCCTCCTCCTTCTGCCATGCGCACATAATTCCCCTTGAGGAATTTACGATAGCGCCGAGGCCGTTCTTGTCAAAGCCGGGTGCAACATCGTCGGCTGCACCGCCCTGAGCACCGTAGCCGGGTACGAGGAAGAATGTGTGCGGCATCTTCTCACGAAGCTCGCCGAGCATTGCGGGATAAGTAGCTCCGACAACTGCGCCTACTCCGCTGTAGCCGTACTTACCGGGCAACTCCTCGCCCCACTTCTCGCACATCTCACCCATCTGAGCGTAGACAGTGTTTCCGTTCTCAAGCTTCATATCCTGAAGCTCGCCCGAGGACTTGTTGGAGGTTTTTACGAGTACGAAAATGCCCTTGTCCTTCTCGCCGCAAACCTTTAAGAGCGGATTGATTCCGTCTGAGCCGAGATAGCCGTTAACAGTGAGTGCGTCTGCGTCAAATGCGGCAATCTTCTCGCCGAAAACATCTGTCTCACCGAGATGAGCCGTTGCGTAAGCCTCCATGGTAGCGCCGATATCGTTTCTCTTTCCGTCGGTCATAACGAACATTCCCTTGCTCTTAGCGTAAGCGACAGTCTCCTCGAGAACTCGAACACCCTCAAAGCCGTACATCTCGTAGTAAGCAGCCTGTGGCTTAACTGCAGGGACAATATCGCAGAGCTCGTCAATGAGAGCCTTGTTAAACTCAAACAGTGCATTGGCGGCAGCCTTTAAGCTTACGCCGTATTTCTCCTTGCTTTCATCGAGAATATACTGCGGAATGTAAGCAAGCTTCGGGTCAAGACCGGCAACTGTGGGGTTCTGCATTTTTACGATGTTTTCAATCATTCTGTCAAGGGACATGATATACCTCCGAAATTGTATGTTAATTTAAATTCACTGATTATTTATCTTCAAATACGACTTTGCCGCCCAAAACGGTATACTTTACCTTTGAAGTAAGAGTCATATTTTTAAGCACGGCATTTTTGGATTTACCGTGAAGCTTGTTCACGTCAACCGTCCATTCCTCGTTTTCGTCAAAGAGAACGATATCCGCAAGCTTTCCCTTCTCGAGAACTCCGCCCTCGATACCAAGTATTCTTGCCGGGTTCACGCTCATAAGCTCGATAAGCTTGTTTAGAGTGATCTCACCCGTTTTAACAAGCGCCGTGTATGAGCCCGAGAAGCTTGTCTCCATTCCGATTGAGCCGTTCGGTGCGCCGACAAAGTCAGATTTTTCCTCTACCGAATGCGGTGCGTGGTCGGTTATTATACAAGAAAGAGTACCGTCCTTGATTGCCTCGATGATAGCTCTTCTGTCCTTTTCTGCACGAAGCGGCGGATTCATGCGGTAGTCGGCGTCCTTCCTCTTCAATTCCTCATCGGTCAAAAGAAGATAGTGAGCAGCCGTTTCACCCGTAACCTTTACGCCTCTTCTCTGTGCGTCTCTGATAAGTGCGCAAGCTCCTTCAGTGCTGACGTGACAAATGTGCACGGGAAGATTGTATGCGGCGGCAACTGCTATTTCTCTTGCCGTTCCGCTGTCCTCTGCCGCATTCGGAACTCCCCGAAGTCCCAGCTCTGCACTGACGCTTCCCTCGTTCATAGTCCACTTTTTTGCGAGATAAAGGTCCTCGCAGTGACAGGTGAGCGTCATATCAAGCTCATTTGCCATCTTCATAGCCTCGACAAGACAAGAAGTATCAACTACGGGTCTGCCGTCGTCTGAAAGTGCGATTGCTCCTGCCTCTTTGAGTGCCTTAATGTCGGTAAGCTCAAAGCCGCCCAAATCCTTGGTGACCGCTCCCGTGACATAAACTCTTGCCTTGGCGTCCTTAGCCTTCTCGAGAATGTAGTGAACAACCTCGGGGGAATCGGTGACAGGCTTGGTGTTCGGCATGGCAAGAAGCGATGTGACGCCGCCTGCGGCAGCCGCATTGCAACCCGTTATGATGTCTTCCTTGTAGGTTAGACCCGGGTCTCTCAAATGGACATGCATATCGACAAATCCGGGAGAAGCGACAAGACCGCTTGCGTCGATTGTTTCGTCGGCAGTCTCAATGGCTTCGCCCTTCTCTATTTTAGCGATTTTATCGTCCTCGCAAAGAATATATCCGAAGAAATCCTCATTCTTTGCGGGATTTATGATGTGTGCGTTTTTAATCAGAAGCGTACTCAAATTGAACCTCTCAATAATTAAACAAGCTTGGTGATGTAATATTTTGTGATAGCGAGAATCTCTCGGCTGTAATATGTCGGCAAAAGCCACTTGTTGGTCTTGCACGGCATGCAGTAGACTGTATAGCCCTGATCCTTAGCCTGACTTGACGCTCTGAACATATGGAAGCTCTGAGTTACAAGTACAATGCTGCTTCCGAGATTATTCTCTGCCAGAATCGACTTTGAATAGCTCAAATTCTCCTCTGTCGAGGTGGATTTATCTTCGGTTAAAATTCTGTCTTCCTTGATTCCCTGTTCGACAAGGTAATCCTTAGCGGCGCTTGCTTCGCTCCACGGCTCGTCAGTGCCCTGACCGCCCGTTACAACAACCTTTGCGCTCGGATTCTCGTTAAGGTACTCAAGAGCTGTATTCAGTCTGTTCTGAAGCGCAACGGAAACTCCCGACTGATACACCTTCGCACCGAGAACAACCACGGTAGCGTTATCCTGCGGCTCGCTTTCGTCCACATTTATCATCTGGAAGGTGATGAATCCTACCCAGCATACGCACAAAAGGAACACGACTGAAACCACATGCCAAATCACGCTGAGCGCTCTCCTCTCTCCGTCATCGGTAAGAATTCTCTTGATGTTAACATGAATGATAAGCAATCCCAAGAATGCTATTGCCACAACCGAGGTTATGGTGAAGTAGCTCTTTGCAATCGGTATGAGGAAAAATACGATTCCCAGTGCCGCAAGCGTTGAGATAATCACTCGAAGTGCAAGAGCAAATCCCGACGGCTTATAGTCCGCTTTCTGCGGCTTCATGGGAGCATATCTCGTTTCCTTTACCTCCCTTTTTACGGGCGGCTTCTGAGAAGAATGCTGAACCGCTCTCTGTGGTGGAGCGACATGCTGAGCCGACTGTGCGGGCTTTTGCGGCGTCTGTTTTTTGACAGGCGAGGGCGCAGGATTTTGTGCCGTCGGTTTCTTTGCCTGAGCAGGTGCCTTCGGAGCCTTGGAAGGCGACTTTTTCGGCGGTGTTATTTCGTTCTCCGAAATATCATAATCCAAGCTTTGCGAATATCTCGAGCCCTTTGACTCCGAGCTCTTGCCCTTATAATATGTGCCTGCCGCATGACGGGGCTTATACTTTGCCATTTCAATTCCTCCGATTACCCTCGATAAAAATAATATATTTGAAATATCTACTTGTTAAAAAGCATATATACTAAGATTATACAGAATAAGGCGGTTAACTTCAAGCTTTAATGATTTTGCGGCAAAAAAATTTCGAGAGTGCAATACTCTCGAAATTTCATAATATTACTTAAGAAGTCTTACTCTTACAACACCGTCAACGGCAGTGAGCTTGTCGGAAAGCTCGTTTGGAAGCTCATCATCAAAATCAAGAATTGTGTAAGCAATCTCTCCTCTTGACTTGTTGACGAGATTCTCGATGTTGTAGCCGTCTGCCGAAACAAACTCAGTGAGCTTGGAGAGCATACCGGGCTTGTTTGCGTGAAGAATGCACAAACGTGAGCCGTCAGCTCTTGCGAAGGATACGTTCGGAAGGTTGACGGAATTGGTGATGTTACCGTTCTCGATGTAGTCAATTGTCTGATGAGCAGCCATAACAGAGCAGTTCTCATCTGCCTCCGGAGTGCCCGCACCGAGATGCGGTGTGAAAACAACATTCGGGTGCTTCATCTGAGCAGGAGTCGGGAAGTCGGTAGCAAATGCCTTGATTTTTCCGCTCTCGAGTGCCTCGAGAACAGCGTCATTGTCGAGAACCTGTCCTCTTGCGTAGTTGACAAGATAAACTCCGTCCTTCATCTGGTCAATAGACGCCTTATTGACAAACTCCTTGTTCTGAGCGTTGAAAGGAATATGAACGGAAACAATATCGCTCTTCTCGTAAAGCTCAGCTACATCCGAAACAAAGCTTACGATATTCTTGAGGTCATTCACCTTGTGATTGGAGAGATACGGGTCGTAACCGATGACATTCATGCCAAGGTCATAGCAAGCCTTTGCAACTCTTGCGCCGATTGCACCGAGACCGAGAATACCGATAGTCTTGCCGAGAAGCTCGGGACCGCGGAAAGCCTCTTTGCCCTTCTCGACGGTTTTTCCGGCCTCAACCTCCTCGTCGGGAAGAGAGTGAACCCACTCCTGAGCCTTGAAGCCGTTTCTCATTGCCATGATAAGTGCCGCAATGGTGAGCTCCTTGACTGCGTTTGCGTTACCGCCCGGGCAGTTAAATACGCAGACGCCCTTTTTTGTGAGCTCGGCAACGGGAATTGTGTTTACGCCTGCACCGATTCTTGTGATGCACTTGAGATTATCGCCGAAATTTTCGTTGTGAAGCGGAGTGGAGTGAACGAGGATTGCGTCGGGATTAACAAAATCGGGGGAAATCTGATAGTCCTTTGCCTCGAGAATTACCGAACCCTTCTTAGCTACGTTGTCGTAAGTTTTTACCTGGTACATTTTAGTTGTTTCCTTTCTTTTTAGGCGTATGGTTTAATATGATTTATTTCAATTTTACGCTGTTGTTTAAATTTAATACTGTGCCTCGAATTTTTTCATAAGCTCGAGAAGCTTTTTAACTCCCTCTACGGGCATTCCGTTGTAAATGCTTGCTCTGCATCCGCCGACGGAACGGTGACCCTTGAGATTAATAAGTCCGTTATCCTTACAAAGCTTAAGGAAATCCTCTGTGGACTGCTTATCGGGAAGGGTGAACGTTATGTTCATGATAGAACGGTCGATTGCATTCACGGGGTTGTTGAATATTTTCGAGTTATCGATGAAATCATATAGCATGGAGGACTTTTGAATATTAATATTCTCCATCTCGGCAACTCCGCCCATCTTGTCTACCCATTCATACATAAGTCCTGCCATATAAATCGAGAATGTCGGCGGAGTATTGTACATGGAGTCGTGGTCGGCGGCTACCTTGTATCTCATCATAATCGGAACTACCTTGTCAATTTCGTTCTCAAGAAGGTCCTTTCTGATAATGACAACCGCAAGTCCCGCAGGGCCCATATTTTTCTGAGCACCCGCATAGATGAGTCCGTGCTTCTTCACGTCTATCTGCTTGCCGATTATTGCGCTTGACCAGTCGGCTACAAGCGGAATCTCTGCATTTTTTCCGTCCTGCGGCAAAACCGACTTCGGCAATACTCTCTCGTAGTCGTTAAAAGCAACTCCGAATATCGTGTTGTTTCCAGTGATGTGAAGGAACTTTGCATCGCTCGGAAGCTCACCGCAGACAGGAATATAGGAATAATTGTTCGCCTTGGATGAAGCAACATAGACCGCATTTCCCCATCTGTCGCCCTCCTCCTTAGCCTTGGTTGCAAACTGACCCGTCTGCATGTAGCAGAAGGTGTCGCCCTGCTTGCCGAGGTTCATGGGAATCATCGAAAACTGGGTGGTTGCTCCGCCCTGCATGAAAAGTATCTCGTAATTCTCTGGGACTTCCATAATTTTTCTGAGCGTTCCCTTTGTCTTTGCGAGAATCTCCTCAAAGGACGGTGTTCTGTGGCTCATTTCCATGACGGAACAGCCCGCACCCGGATAGCAAAGAAGCTCTTCCTTGGCTTTTTCGAGAACCTCAAGCGGCATCATGCTGGGGCCCGCCGAAAAATTATAAACTCTGTTCAATTCTTCGTTCATTTTACTCTCTCCTAAAATTTACACAAAACAAAAAACCGAGAGGCGGCTGCCTCCCGGTGATTTACATGCTTTTTTTGCATTTTCCCGAAAAGCTCACGCCAAATAAGACACTCTCGATGAGGTGCCGATTGATGATGAGCATGAAAAGAAATTGCAATACATAGCGTTTTTCTCCTGTAACACTTATTGGATACAACTATAACACCAATATGCAAGATTGTCAAGCAAAACTTGCATATCCAAAAGAAAAGGGCGGTCAAAGACCGCCCCGTGGATTTTTTGACAATTTTGCCATGCTTGTTTCAAAGCAGAATCATTCGGATCTGAGTGCCGTAACAGGATCCTGTCTTGCTGCCTTCTTGGACGGAATCAATCCGCCGAGCATGGTGATGCACATGCTTATGACAACAAGGATAACCGATGCTTCAACAGGGATATAAGCGTGAAGCGTTGCGATTCCCGTCAGAGAATGAATGATGTGGTTGATTGGAATTGTGAGCAAATAGGAAATTCCGACGCCGAGAAGTCCCGAGCAAAGACCGATGATAAAGGTTTCCGCATTGAAGACCTGACCGACATTTTTCTTGGAAGCACCGAGTGCTCTGAGAATGCCGATTTCCTTTGTTCTCTCGAGAACAGAGATGTTCGTGATAATTCCTATCATAATGCTTGAAACAACAAGCGAAACGCCGACAAATGCGATTAGCACATATGAAATTGCGTTAATGATAGTCGTAATCGAACTTGTGAGAAGTGCGACATAATCGGTGTAGGTGATTTTTCCGTCCTCATCAACGGAATCGTTGTAATTATTGATGCTGTCGCTTATGCCGTCCTTATCGGAGAAGGAATCTGTGTAAATGCTTATGCTTGACGGTGCGTCAAGGCTTACCTTGCCGAATGCCGTCATGTTATCGTCATAGCTTGAGCCCTTAATGTAGTTATCGTAAATCGAAATGAGCACATCATTGTCGGGATCATTCTCCATCCACGAGTCAAGAGCCGCCGCCAACGTGCTCTCGTCTGCCGTGCCGCTCATAAGTGAAGCGGTATCTGCCGCACTTTCAGAGGAAGTATCCCCCGTCATGCCGCTTGCCTGAATGTAAGCATACTGCTCCTCGGTAATGTAGCCGCCTGCAAGCGCATCGTCTGCCGACATATAGGAGAGAATCTGCTCGACTCCACTCATATCGACGTCACTGCTCTGTGCCGTCTCGGATGTCTCCGATGACTCGCTTTCCTCACTGCCCGAAGCACTCTGCATGTTGTAGTACTGAATCATCTGGAAAAGAGAAGCCTTGTCAGAGACGCCAAGCTGATTGATATATTCCTTTGCGTCCTCGATTTTCTCATCATCGGAAGCCGCCTTGAATGCCATTCCCGTGAGAACATTTGTGTCAGGCGTTTCTTCCTGAGCCTTGACAACCTCACTGTCGTTTGTGTGCTCTATGATGTAATCTGTAAGCTTTGTGGTATATGCTACGCTTGTGGTGATTTTCGGAGTTTCGGAGGAATCCGCCGTTCTTATGATACCCGTAATTTTAAGCGGAATTGCGGTTTCCTTCAATTCGTCCTCAGAAAGACTGTCTGGAGAAACATAGCTGAATGTTCCGTCGTCGTTCTTCTGATAGTTATCGCATGCGGGAATGAGATAGAAGGTGTGGCCTACAATATCCTCATAGCTCCATGTGATTTCATCGGGAGTTTCTCCGTCGTTTATCGCATCCTGAATTTTAACATACTCGTCAGATGTGATAAATCCTAGCTGATAGAGCGTGCTTGCGCTTATGCCGTTCTCATAGTCGAGAACCAAAGAAACCTCGTTATATTCTGTCGGCCATTCGCCGTAAACCAAATCATAGCTGTCCTTGATAACGGCTGAAACATCGGTCTTGTCCTTGTTCATTGCCATTTCTGAGAAATTTGCCGCACTTGAAGAGCCCGTGTAGCCCATCATGGAAGCAAGACTCATCATATTCTGGCTGTTCTGCATCACAAGTGAAAATGCCGACGAATCGTCGCTTGTCTCTACCTCACTTGTGTCTGCGTCGGAATTTATAAGCTTTCCGTCAGGGTCATATGAGAAGACATCGAAGCTTGTGTCATAAGAATAGACTATTCCGTTCTCACCGATATACTGCTGGATTTCAGAGTCGGGATCGTCAAGATAACGCTTGAAATCCGTGAGATTGTTCTCTGTGAAGCTTGATGAAAGGGTGTCAACCGCCTTCATTTCGGTGTAGCTTGCGTAGACCTTGTCGAGCGATTTATCGGTTTCCTTATTCTGCGAGCCCATGGTCATACCGCTCATGCCCGTCATTTCCATCATACCGCTCAAATCGAAGGTGGTCTGACTTATCGTGATGGGGTAGCTTGTCATGGTATCCTTTTGAATTTCGTCGATATAGGCATTAACTCCCGTTGAGAGCGAAAGAATGAGCGCAATACCGATGATACCGATAGAGCCCGCAAACGCCGTCAAAAATGTTCTTCCCTTTTTGGTGCGAAGATTGTTGAAAGAAAGAGCAAGACTTGTCGCAAATCCCATTTTTGCCTTGCCGATTTTCTTTTCTTCCGGCTTTTCTTCGCTTGTCGGCTCAAACGGGTCTGAATCGGAAATGATTTTACCGTCACGCAGCTTAACTATACGAGTGGAATATTTCTCGGCAAGCTCAGGGTTATGAGTGACCATGACAACAAGTCGGTTTTCGGCGACCTTCTTGAGAAGCTCCATAATCTGAATGCTTGTCTCGGTGTCAAGTGCGCCCGTCGGCTCGTCGGCAAGGAGAATGTCAGGCTCGTTTACAAGAGCTCTTGCGATGGCAACTCTCTGCATCTGACCGCCCGAAAGCTGGTTCGGTCTTTTATATATCTGCGCTCCGAGGCCAACCTGCTCCAAAGCCGCCTTGGCACGCTCCTTTCTCTCAGCTCCCGATATGCCGCCGATAGTCAGCGCAAGCTCGACATTTGAGAGAAGATTCTGGTGCGGAATAAGATTGTAGCTCTGGAAAACAAAGCCGATTGTGTGGTTACGGTAGGCGTCCCAGTCTCTGTCCTTATATTTTTTAGTGGAAACAGAGTTGATAATGAGGTCACCGTCATCATATCGGTCAAGTCCGCCGATGATGTTGAGCATTGTGGTCTTTCCCGAACCTGACGGGCCGAGGATCGAAACAAACTCGTTGTCACGAAGATTGAGGCTGACTCCGTCGAGTGCCTGTTGGACAAGCTCGCCCGTCTTGTACTGTTTTCTGATGTTTTTCAGTTGAAGCATTCTTTCTTTCTCCCTAAACTAAAACAAACTAACCAAATTAACTGTGTGATAATTGTATGCTTAACATTAAATATTTTAGCAAAAAAATACTGAATATTTCGTGAACAAAATGTAAAAATAAAGGAGAAGCCGTAAAACTTCTCCTTTGGGATTCACTTTATATCAAACCTCAACCACACAGCCGAGAACCTTAACGCCGCTTGTTTTACAAATATCAAGCTCGTTCTTGATTTCATCGCATCTCGAATCGTGAGTTCTCTCTATGAGCACAACTGCATCGCACTTTGACATCTTCTCAAGGCTTTCGGGGTCGACAAGGATACTTCTGCCGAATTCCACAGAACCAAGCTTGTCCTTAAGACCTTCTGCCAGTTTATTTGCAAGAGAATCGTCTGAGACAGAACCCGTGATGTAAAGACTCTTTATATCGTTCTTTTCCGCACTGATTGCAATGCCTGCGTTTATCATCGAAAGCCTCTCATCGTTGGAGTATGAGAGCAGTCTTGAAGCAAAGGCTTTTTCGAGAGCCTTGTCAAGGCCCTTCTTCTCAGGTGACTGAACACCGAAAACCTTCACGCCGAATGTGTAGTCCATGTCTTCTGCACGCTTTATTCTTGCCGTGTAGATGTACTTCAGAACCTCGATAAGCACTACTAAAATTATTCCTGCCAAAATACCGACTGCGCAGTTTTTCTTGTCAAGGCTGATTTTTATGCTTGAGGTGCTTTCCTCGGCAGTATCGCCTGTATCAGGTACTGTTGTAACAATCTCGTCATCGCTTCCGTCATACATATACTGTGCGACCAGAGCGTTATAGTAAGCCGTCTGAGCGGTAGTCATATTCTTGGAAAGGTTGTTGATTGCCGTGAAGATGGTATTCAGATTGGAAACATAGCCCTGCTTAATCGTAAGAATATCATTTGCGACTGTCTCTGAATACTGCTCCGAAACAAGAGTTATGTCAAAGCTTCCGAAAATCGTTTCCATCTCGGATTTCTGCGTTGAAATTTCGTCCTTGATGATTTTGCCGATATTTCTTGCACTCTCCTCATCGGGAGCATAAATCGTGACCGTCATCGTGTCTTCCGCTACGTTTGAGCCTTCTGTTTCAGTTGTTGCTGTTGTAGCGGCAGTTGTTGTAGTGGTACTGATAAGCTCCTGAATATAAGCCAAGTCTGTGTCCCAGCCTATTTCGTCACGGATTTTTGAGGTTGTGTCGTTATTTATCAGTCTGCTGCCGTAAGCCGCAATTATATCGCCCGTGAAGTCCTTGTACTCAATCGTCGGGTAAACCGCATTGTAATGCGTATCGATAACATACTGGAGCGTATAGGTCGGAGCGGAGGAAGAATCTATCTCCATCTTGACGGAACTGCTGAGATATCGCTGAATTTCCGACGCCTGAACCACATATTCCTTGTACGACTCGAACGCAAGCTCTGTCTCGTACTTAATCTGTTCGCTAAGACCGCTTGCCGTGCTTTTGACGGACTTCTCAAGCTTCTGCGATTTTGTCATTGAGGAATCGGAATCGTTTGCACTGTCAGAGGAAAAGCTGCTCATCACACTCGAGCCGAAGCCGCAGACTATCGCAAGGACGAGAACCGTCACAAGCATGATTCTCCACTTGCTCAAAACACGATAAATCATATCCTTTATACTTATTTGAATTTCTTTCATATTCTGTCCTTTGAATTATCTTGTAACCTTTCAGTGAAATTCAAAAATGTCCTCCGCCACCGAGGAGCGGAGGACATCAATAACATAATTATACACAGCCGCCGACTTTTCGTCAACCGACCTGATATTGACTCTGCTATTTCTCAATCAATTATCTGTCGGAAAAACCTCTTTTCCGAATTCGTCAAAATACCTTTTAGAAACTACATTGCCCTTCTTGTCATACTCCGTTTCGATTACGGCATAGCCGTTATCGGCAGTATACAGCTCGCCCTTCTTTTTGTACTCTGTTTTGATTATTCGGTTGTATTCGTCACGATAATTTACCTTATCGTAATCGGGAACCTGCTTGTAGCTTATCTTCTTGAGAACCGCTTTTCCGTCTGAAACCGCCGCAAACTCAATATTATCAAGATCCCTTGCCCTTAATTTGAGGCTGATGCTCAAATTATTGCTTTCGCTGTAGTCGGAAGCTGTTTTGGTTTTTGTTTTGAAAACCTCGCCGTCCCTGAGAACCGAAACAGTGACATCGCTTTTTTCCTCTGAGCTTATGCTGAATGTGACGAGATATGTACCTTTCTCAAGCTCGGTCGGCTCTCCGTGAGTAACTTTAGCGTTGTCGCCGTCAAGCTCAATGAAGTTGTCACCGTTAAGCCCCAAGCCGTTCTCGCTCGCAAGCGAGGACAAATCAATATTAAGAGAATTCGGATAGTGATTATACACCGCATAGCCGTTTTCCTTTAATGCGGCAATGACCGACTCATCGTTTGTGTAAAGAGCTCTGTTATCATTTATGGCAACGCACGAGAAGCCCTCCCTGAACATCTCACGGTAATCGTCAGCCATGAGAACGCTTATGTTGTCAAGCTGTGCAAATTCGCCGCCCGACTTTGACGAAACGGAAATCGAAGGGAATTTCTCGGCGTAAACATACGGCAGAGTATCGGAGTAGACCTTTCCCGTCGCATTCTCGACCGCAATGCTCATAATTTCGCTGTCATCCTCGACCTGCTCGAGGTAGTAGCCCGCATTTCCCGTGATAACTCTGCTGACAAGTATGCAAAATGCAATCGGGAACACCGCAAAGACAATGCTGTAAAGTCTTTCCTTTTTCTTCAGAGCGAAAATGCACCAGACGAAGGCATACACGCATGCAAGAATAAGAATATTCAGGAAAATCACGAACAATTTTGAATAGCCAGTTTTCTGCATGACATCGCAGAAGCTCTTTGCGTTCGTGACAATAATCGGACGAAAAGCGATAAGAACTGCGCCCACGGCAAGCATAAATACCGTAACCAAAGCCTGTATTTTGCTTTTTCCGTTCACAGCCTCAGAGAGCATGACCACTGCGCCGATTACAAAGATGAGCGCAAAAACGAGGTTCCATGCCGACTGCGACAGCAAAAGAGAATTTGACTTAAAAAACGCAAAAATAACTTTCCAAATTCCGCCCAAGCTGAAAATCACGCTCAAAAGTAAAACAGCTCCCAAAGCATATTCCATCAGCTTTCCGCGACTTATTTTATCGGTGAAAACTCTCTTAGGTACATCATTCGGCTTAAACGGCATCAGCGCATAACCGAATCCCATGATGAAGAAAAGATAGAAACGGTACGTGAATATCGTGACGACAAAAAGAGCAAAAACTCCGACAAAGAAAAGTCCCTCTTTTCTTGCCTCGCTGTCCTTTGAGAAAATACCCGCCAGACCTCTGGCAAACGGCAAAAGGCATATAAGCTCGAGAAGTATGCCGCCCTGAGCAAGTATGACCGCAATCGAATTTGAAAGCCCGGGGTTATGCTCGAATCTCTCCTCACTCATCAATTCGAGTATCGGGAATTCATCTCCAAAGGCATTGCCGATAAGCGGACTTTTCAGAAACGCCTTGAAGCAAAGCACATAATCCTCGAGATGAGCCGAAAGAGAGCTGTAGTCGTTCTTTTTCTTCACGGCAAACAAAACTGCCACTATCGCCAAAACCAACGCCGCAAGTACGGCATAGGAAGGCACACGCCATTTCTCGGGAAGCTTTCCCAGAGCCAAAAGCGCAAAAGCCAGAACAAGCAGCATGTAGCCGAGCGTGCTTCCCGTAAAGAGAACCGCAAGTGAAATAAAGACGACCGCAACGATTCCGCTCCTGTTCTTTTTGAGAAAAAGTTCAATATAAAGCGCCGTGATAAGCGGTATCATTGCCATGGGAGGCTCAGGGAAAATACCGTACATCTTACAGAATTCAAAGCTTCCGAGCGAGAAAATTCTGTCAGTGCTCACGGCAACTATTCCGAAGTAATCGGTATAGGTTTTCAGCGTTCCCTTGTTTGACCAGTAAGTCGAAACATCTGCCGATGGTATTTTTCCGCCGAAGAACACGGAGAAAAGATATATAATAACAGCCAAAAACGCATAAACCGCCACAACATCGGCATATTTATACAGCAGATTGTAAGGCTTGCCCTCTACTCTGTCGAGATAGAAAAGCACAGTGACAACGGGCAGGAAAAACAGAAACAAAATGAAATACGACGACATAAGGCCTGTTTTTCTCATGACGTTCAAAACGAGGAACGACCCCATAAGCACGTACATTCCGCCGAGCGTCGGCAAAAGCTTTATAAGGCTTTTCTCTTGCTTTGTCTCAAGGTATCTGTAGACCAAAAGGAAGAACGCAGATGCCAAAAGTCCGAGCCTGAGAATTTTCTCGTTTGAAGCTTCTCTTCCCGCATAAAAATAGAACAGCGAATTGCACTCAAGAATCGTCAGCAGAACCAAAATGTATTCTGCTGTGTTTCTCACCGTGTTCAGAGCAAGGCTTGTCATACTCTTGCCGATGCGGTTACATTTTTCCAAGGTAATATCCCCTTTCCGAAATGCCAAAGCCTGAGCTTTCGCATGTTATTTGTAAGATTTATGCGGTCTTGACCGCTTTGCATTTACAGATAAAATACACGGTCGGCAGAAGTCCGACTATGAATACCAAAGCCATTGTCGCCAGAACAAAAGCTTTTGGATATAAAGTCTCCTTTACGTCCTCATAAGCCCTGAAATAGATTTGCTCAAAGCCGTAGCCGTCGGCGCGACCGTTAAAATAGGTTCTTCTTATATCATTTGACAGCTTGTTACCCTCAATTGCGATACAGGAGCTCCCCTCCTTTTTCTCTTTGACGGAAACTCTCACGGTAAATTCCGACTTGGACTTTACCTCTATTTCATCAAAATCGGTACACAGCTTACCGTCGGTTATATCTTCTTTCCTGAAA
This sequence comes from bacterium, assembly GCA_963657025.1. Taxonomy (GTDB): domain Bacteria; phylum Bacillota; class Clostridia; order Oscillospirales; family Acutalibacteraceae; genus SIG603. Next base: position 18,415 of record CAVKLS010000010.1, read on the forward strand.
TCCCTTTCGACAACAGTCTTACCGTTTTCGTCCAGCAATTCAAGAAGATAGACATTCTCCTCTGAAGCGCCGTCTGTATCAAAGCCAAGCATCAAAGTAGTGAAATTTCTGTAAGCCGTGAAGGTCTCGCAAGCATCCTCGCCCACCTTGAGCTCCTCGGTCACAAGCTTGTTTCTCCTTGTCTTTTGCTCATTCGCCGCCGAAATATGCTCTATGTGCACCTGTTTTTCGGTCAGCGTGGTGTAATTCAAAACGAAAACCGACTCAAACACGATAAGCACCACCGCCAGACATGAAGCCGCCGAGGCGTAGCTTATTTTTGACTTCGGCGCTTTCTCCGATACCTTTTCGCAAACACCGACAAAGCCGTAGACGCTGAGAATCTGGCACATGATAAATGCAGGGAAGCAGTACCTTGCGCCGCCCTCCCAAAAGGTATAGAAAAGAGTATAGCCAAAAACAAAAATAAACACGTGATAGAGCCTGTTCATTTTATTTCTGAACACTCGGACAGCGGCAACAATCGCATTGAACAGCGTGACAATTCTTAGCATCTGAGCGTAATAATCGGCAAAAAGTCGTTTGTCCTCCAGAATGTATTCCCAGAATGTGTTGTAATTCGTGACGGGCTTATTCATAACACGGAAGGTTCCGTTGCCCCAAAACAAGCTTAGCTTGTTCACCCAGAGACTGAATGCGGCACCGATTCCGTTTTCCTTGTAGTAGTCGTATATGTACTTAAAGTCTGCGGAAATCATTTCGTTTTTTGTTGCAAAGCCTCTGTCAAATTTTGCAATATCGGTATTGAATATACCGTCACCCGTCATTCCCATGACAAGCCAGTGCGTCGGCGCAAAGGTCACGGCTGTCTCCGGCATATCAATAAACGAAACAAAAGCCGACCAAATGCCGTAGCATGCGGCAAATCCCAAAAGCATGAGAAGTATGTTTTTGACAAAGCCCTTTTCATGCTTTAGGAGCACATAGAGCAGTACGGCAACAAAGGCAATACCTACGGTAGCCCTCAGCTCATAACCGAGCACCGCACAAACACCGACCAAAATCTTGCAGTACCATTTATCATAAAGCGACAGATACACGACGAGCATCGTGAAAAGAAGCCCGGGCACGAAGGTGTAGTAATAAACGCAAAATGTGTAATTCCACGGCGTCAGCACGATTAGAGCAAGGAGCATGACGGAAGCTTTGAGCCCCAACAGCTTTTCGGCTGTTTTGTAAGCGAGCAGTGCCGAGAAAACCATCATTATCACATTGAAGACAGTCGGCAAAATTCTGTAATCGCTTATGCCGAGCATGTTCTCGATTTTGTAAATCAGAGTGATTACCGCAAGCCAATTCTTCTGGAAGGGATAATTGGAATAATACTCAAGCTGTCCCCATTCGCCCGTTTCCACATAGCCTACTGCCGCATTATGAATCGCCGCCAGATCGGAGACTACCTCCATTCTCAAAAGAACGCAGAAAAGCGAAAGCAGAAGCGTGAACAAAGCAATCAGCGAAAAGATTATTGTTTTCAAGACCTTTTCGGAGTTTATTTTCTGAATAAGCCTGTAGCCAACATAAAAGAGCGACCCGAGAAGCAAAGCTCCGACTATTACGGCA
>CAVKLS010000011.1:0-19273 GCA_963657025.1 bacterium
TCTTTATGCTATACTGTCTAAGATAAGATTATAAAGAAAAGTGCCCTCAAAATTCAAATTCAAGACTTCTGTGCTTTTCTATATATTGCGATTAGCAAGCAACTCAAGCTGCTGTCTCAGCCGCCTCTGTAAAAACACAATATGTAGATAAACGCAGAACTGGATTCCGAGCGGAATTTCTTTACTGTCTGTCAAGCACCATGATATTCATAAAACTAAATCAAGGAGTAATGCAAATGGATTCATTCGAAGATACCTGGAAAATAGTGTGCGATTTTTGCCGTTCCAGAATGACCGAGGTTGCCTACAACACTTGGTTCGATAAACTAAGCCCGTATGAACTTGACTTCACCGAGGGTGTTGCGATAATCGAAGCGCCGAATGCCTTTCATGCGAATATAGTTGCAAAGGTAGGAGCAGACCTTTTAAAGGAAGCTTTCGATAATATTTTCTACGGCAGCATTCAATATAAGATAATGACAAGCGAGGAAATCCACGATCTCGAGGTCAAACGAGGAAAAGTCAGCTCTGCAGAAGAGGACGAGCAGCAGAACGCCGTGCCGGAAATCGAGGAGATGACCTTCTCAAACTTCATCGTCGGTCAAACAAACCAGCTCGCTCATGCCGCCTGCCTTTCCGTCGCAACAAAGCCCGCTACCTTATATAACCCACTCTTCATCTGGGGAAACTCGGGCTTGGGAAAAACTCACCTGCTGAACGCCACCATGTATGAGCTCAACAAAAACTTTGACAACCTCAACATAGTATATGTAAGCGGCGAGCAGTTCACAAACGAGCTTGTCACAGCCATACAGAAAGGCACAACAAATGCCTTCAGAGAGAAATACCGCAAGGTTGACGTTCTTTTGGTCGATGATATACAGTTCATCGGAGGAAGAGAGTCCACTCAGGAAGAGTTCTTCCACACATTTAACGAGCTTTATAACACAAGAAAGCAGATAATTCTCGCATCCGATCGTCCGCCAAAAGACATCGCTTACCTTGACGATCGTCTGAGATCCAGATTTATCGCAGGTCTTATCACGGATATTCAGCCGCCGGATTTTGAGACAAGAGTTGCCATCATAAACAGAAAAGCTCAGACTCTCGGCCTCACCATACCACCGAATGTCTGCGAATTCATCGCAAGCAAACTGAAAAGCAACATCAGACAGCTCGAGGGAGCAGTAAAAAACCTCAATGCTTACCACTCCATGGACGGAAAGACTCCGTCTATCTCCACAGCAAATCTCGCAATCAACCAGATGCTCAACGATTCGGAAGAAAACGAAAAGAGCGTCGATCAGATAATTGCCGAAGTCGCAAGAACCTACAATGTTTCCGTCGAGGATATCAAGTCCTCACGCCGTCAAGCAAGAATCAGTCTTGCCAGACAGGTTTCTATGTATGTTATCCGTGAGATAAAGCAGCTCTCAATGGAGTCCATCGGCGAGGCGTTCGGTGGAAGAGATCACTCGACAGTTGTCTACGCTATACAGGTAGTAGAAGAAAAAATGAGAAAAGACCCGAGCACAAAAAAGACGGTTTCCGATATTATTAAGGATGTGCGCTCGAAATAAAGGCAGCCGGAGCTTTTCTATTGTTCGAATCATTTCGAGCACAAAGGCATAATTAAGTTTTAATAACAGCACAAAGTTAATTTCTGTTTTCCCCTATTTTCTTTGTTTCAAGGAATTCGGGGCAATTTTTAGCGCCGAAAAATTTTCAACTTCTTCTCAACCTTCAACAGAAAGTTATCAACACCGAAGTTGAATATTTTTCTCTCCTCAATTTATTCAACATATTTTCTACAAGCAAGCGTTGAATAACACAGCGGTGTTTTTTGCTTATTTTCGACATTTTTCAGCACTTTCAACTTTTCGCCGTTCTCTACTACTATTTCTAAATTAATACATTTTAATAAATATACATTTAATTTCGCTCTTCTCTATATTTCAGCAAGAATGCAACAATCCACATTTGCAAGAAACATCAAAGCACTTGCAAATGTGTCCTTGAATGAAAGACAGGTAAAAATATGATATTTTCCGTAAACACAAAAGAGCTGTCCGAGGCTGTTTCGAACCTCGGAAGAGCAGTAGCCGGTAAAACCACTTTACCAACCTTAGAAGGTATTCTGATAGTAACAGATCAGAACTCCATAAATATGACAGCTTACAACACAGAGCTTGGAATGAAGACAACTCTCGCTGCAAGCGTTGAAGAAAGCGGAGCAATAGTTCTTTCGGCAAGACTCTTTACCGAAATCGTAAGAAAAGCTCCGAGCGATACAGTCAAAATAACTGTTGACGCCAAAAAAATAGCCACTATAGAGTCAGGTGAATCAAGCTTCACCTTAATAGGAATGGATCCCGAGGAATTCCCGGAGCTTCCAGGAGTAGAAAATCAGTCATCGTTTAAAATAAACGGTGAAACACTGAAAAGCATGATAAGACAGACTATCTTTGCCGTTGCTGAGTCTGATGCAAAGCCGGTTCATCAGGGAACATTATTTTCACTGAAAAATAATGTTCTGGAACTCGTTTCTGTTGACGGCTTCAGACTTGCTCTCAGAAGAGAAAAGGTAAACGTTGATACCAATGCGTCCTTTGTTGTACCGGGAAAAACTCTCGGCGAGGTTATCAAGCTCATAAAAGACGGAAAAGACAGCGAGGTTGAGATTTTTCCTGACAAGCGTAATATTATGTTCAAAATCGGAAACTACATTATCGTTTCCACGATACTTGAGGGAGATTTCCTTGACTACAACTCTGCCGTTCCGAAAAACTTTTCCACCAAAGTGCACCTGAGAACAAGAGATTTCATCGAATCCACAGAGCGAGTCTCTCTGATTATTTCCGACAGACTCAAAAGCCCTATCAGATGTATTTTCGGTGAATCGGGAGTAAAACTGTCCTGTACCACAAGCGTTGGAAAGGCTCATGATAAATTCAGAGCGACACTTGAGGGCAATGAGCTTGAAATGGGATTCAACAACAAATATCTTCTTGATGCACTCAAAAACTGCGAGTGCGACGAGATAGACGTTTCTCTCGGCTCGGCACTCAGCCCAATGGTAATAACACCAAAAGATTCGGACAGCTTCCTCTTCCTTGTACTTCCTGTAAGACTTAAAAACGAGTAACAAAACGATATAAAAGACAAAAGCTATGATAAGAGAAGATACAGTAGAAATTAATACAGAGTTTATCCGACTCGACAACATGATGAAGCTTGCCGGCATGGTAGATACAGGCGGCATGGCAAAAAGCGTAATTCAGGCAGGTATGGTAAAGGTAAACGGTGAAACCTGCACCATGCGAGGCAAGAAAATGCGCAATAACGATTATTTTGAATTTGACGATAACAAAGTTACGCTGAAATCAAGCTTTAATGCTTAAACTTTATCTTAAATATGAGACTTGAAAAGATAAGCTTTAAGGGCTTTCGGAATCTTGAGGACAGCAGTATAATTCCTGCCCCCGATATAAACGTTATTTGGGGAAACAACGCTCAGGGAAAAACCAACCTTTTGGAAGCGGTTTGGCTATTTACGGGAGGTCATTCCTTCAGAGGAAATAAGGACGCCGAGCTGCTTTCTATAGGTGGCAAGGAGAAAAAAGCACAGCTTGACGCTGTTTTTTTCAGTGAAAACAGAACACAAAGCGCATCACTTTTTCTTAGTTCCCCAAAGTCAGGCGTTGTCACAAGAACAAGCGTCATAAACGGAGTCGAAAAGAAAACTGGCTCTGCTCTTGTGGGAAAAATCTGTGCGGTCATATTCTCCCCCGAGCATCTCCTTCTCGTTAAGGAGGGGCCCGGAAAAAGGCGCAGCTTTATTGACGGGGCTATTTGTCAGACCAAGCCGTCCTATACAAAGATTCTGTCGCAGTATAACAGAGCCTTGCAGCAGAGAAACAGCCTTTTGAAGTCGCTTTTCGGCAAGCCGGAGCTTATGGATACCCTTGATATCTGGGATGAGAGGGTTGTTTATTTCGGCGCCCGTGTTATATCTGAGAGGCTTTCTTACATTGAGAGACTTATCCCAAAAACTGAGGAGATATACAGGGGAATTTCAAGAGACCGAGAGAAAATCGGCATAAAGTATCTTGTTTCGGGATTTGAAATATCCGATAAATCCGATGTGAACAGCATAAGTGAGAGCTTAAGGCAGGCCTTGCGTTCTTCAAGACAAAGCGATTTGCGATTCGGTCACACGTCTGTCGGGCCGCACCGTGATGATATAGATTTCACGCTTGACGGTCTGAGTGCAAGAACCTTTGGTTCTCAGGGACAGCAGAGAAGCGTGGTGCTTTCTCTGAAGCTTGCCGAGGCGGAAATACTCGAAAAAGCTGTAGGCGAAGCTCCGCTTGTTCTGCTTGATGATGTTATGAGTGAGCTTGACGCCTCGCGTCAGGATTATCTTCTGAATCACCTTGAAAACAGACAGGTTTTCATCACTTGCTGCAGTCCCGAGACAGTCAACCTTATGGAAAAAGGCAAGCGTTTCTATGTCGAAAACGGAAGGATAGAATAAATGTATTTGCATTTGGGCGGCGATACCGTCATAAATACGGATAATATCGTCGGAATATTCGACCTTGAGAACACAAGTATTTCAAAGCACACAAAGAAATTTCTCGCCCGTGCCGAAAAGGAAGGCTTGGTAATCAACGTTTCTTACGAGTTGCCGAAATCCTTCATTGTGGCACACGAGAACGGAGAGGAAAGAGTTTATATTTCTCAGCTTGCGCCGTCGACGCTTTTCAGAAGAATGAGACATCCGTACAACGAAAGCACGGATGTTTTGCGTTGAAATTTTGACATAACGGCAATAAAGATATATAATTAGAATGTTAATCAGCGAGCGTGTTTCCCATTGCTTTGAAGGCGGGAAATTACGGCATGCAAGTCCTAAAAGAGGGCTTGCGGGTTTTAGTCAAACCACGAAAATTTTTGTTTCGGAAAGGAAAATAAATGCAGCTTATTGGAGTACCTATTTGCCCATATTGTCATAAAAGGGTAAATATGATAAGAGTTTGGAATCTCAAAAAGCACGGCGAATATCGCTGCCCAAGATGCAGAGGTATCTCTAATATTTACCTCTCACCGCTTATATATGTCTTTGCGCTTATTGCGATAGCGGCAGGCTTTTTGGTGTATTTCTTCGCAAGATTCATAACCGAAAGTCTGGGTCTTATGACCATTCTTTATGTTTTTATCCCGTTTGCGGCGTTCTTTTTGATAAGCCTTTTTATGGTTTATCTCGAAAAGCCCGAAATCAAGCGTGTGAGAAAAACCACTGACGGCAGATATTTTGATGAGGACGGCAACGAGCTTTCCATGCGTTACGGCAAGCTGAAGCCGACAGGCAGAAAAGCAGACTATGAGCCTGAGCCGCAGAATAATTTCATCGTGGACGACTCCGATTCTTACGGCCGTGAGGAATATTACGACGATTACGATAATTATGATAATTACGACAGTTCCGATAACGGTGAATATTACGACGGAAACGGCGACGAAGAATATTACGACGACTACGACGAAAATTACGACAATGATTACAGCGAGACTTACGAGGACGATATTATGACTCCTCCGAGCGTTGACCTTCCCATGCCGATGAACGATGATTACGGCGACGTGTCGGCTGAGGACGAAGAGGCTTTTTATGCTGAGGCGTCAAGAAAAGCAAAGGAAGATAACGCAAAAAATGTCGGAAATAGCTTTTCAAGCCGTCTTTGATTCAGAAAATCAAGGACGATTTTCGGCTTAAAAAGCACAAAACAAAGTAAATTATCAAGATGCATTGTGCCCTGCGACTTGCAGTCACAAGATATCTTTAGGCAGGGGCGAGAGCCTTCCTGTCAATATCCAGGAGGCAGAAATGGCAGAAAACATAGAAAATATCGAAAATATCGAAGAGCCTGAGTATGAATCTGCGAAAATAAACATAATCGAAAACGGCGAGATAGACGAGTCTGTCACGCATGTCGATCAGGTTTATGACGAAAATCAGATTCAGGTTCTTGAGGGACTTGAGGCAGTCCGTAAGCGTCCGGGAATGTACATCGGTTCAACCGGTCCCAGAGGACTGCATCATCTGGTTTACGAGATTGTAGATAACTCTATCGATGAAGCACTTGCGGGCTATTGCGATAAGATTGAAGTAAAAATTCACGAGGGTGATGTTATCACGGTATCCGATAACGGCAGAGGAATTCCTGTCGGAATTCAGTCAAAGACGGGTCTTCCGGCTGTTCAGGTTGTATTTACCGTGCTCCATGCCGGCGGAAAATTCGGCGGCGGCGGATACAAGGTATCTGGCGGTCTTCATGGCGTCGGTGCCTCCGTTGTTAACGCTCTTTCAACCTGGCTTGAGGTTGAGGTTGTGTCTGACGGAGAGATTTATTTTCAGAGATACGAGAACGGAGGAAAGTATATCGGCGATCTCGAGCACCGCGGAAAAGCACCCGAGGGCTACAAGAAGAGCGGTACTACGGTAAGATTCAAGGCAGACCCCGCTATCTTCAAGGAAACGACCGTTTATGATTACAACACTCTTGCCACAAGACTTCGTGAGCAGGCATTTTTGAACGGCGGTATCAAAATCGAGCTTTCCGACCTTCGCAAGAAGGACGAGCCGATTGTGGATACATTCCACTATGAGGGCGGTATTTCGAGCTTTGTTGATTACATCAACAAGAAAAAGGGCGCAGAGGTAATCCACGAGAACGTCATGCATTTTGCGGCAAGCGCCGCTGACGGAAACTCCATGGCTGAGATTGCTCTTCAGTATACGGATTCCTACAACGAGCTCATTTTATCGTTTGCAAACAACATTCATACCACTGACGGCGGAACTCACGAGGACGGCTTTAAGCGTGCTCTCACCTCCGTCATGAACAAGTATGCAAGAAAATATAATATACTCAAAGACAACGACAAAAACCTCTCGGGCGAGGACGTCAGAGAGGGTCTTACCTGTGTCATCAGCATAAAGGTCAAAGAGGCACAGTTTGAGGGTCAGACCAAGGCTAAGCTCGGAAACACGGAGATTGGCTCTCTTGTTTCTGGCCTTGTCAATGAAAATCTCATGACCTTCCTTGAGGAGAATCCTGCCGTCGCAAGAGCAATCTTCGATAAGGCAATGGCTGCTTCAAGAGCAAGAGAAGCTGCGAGAAAGGCAAGAGAATTAGTCAGAAGAAAATCGGCACTCGAGGGAAACAGCTTGCCAGGCAAGCTTGCCGACTGTCAGTCGAGAAACCCCGAGGAGACAGAAATATACATCGTTGAGGGAGACTCCGCAGGCGGCAGTGCAAAGGGCGGCAGAGACAGAAAGTTCCAAGCTATCCTTCCGCTTTGGGGTAAAATGCTCAACGTTGAGAAATCAAGACTTGATAAGGTCTACGGTAACGAGAAGCTCATGCCCGTTGTTACCGCACTGGGAACGGGACTCGGCGAGGAATTCGATCTGAGCAAGCTTCGCTACGGCAAGGTTATCATCATGGCTGATGCCGATGTCGACGGCTCGCACATCAGAACACTGCTCCTCACGTTCTTCTACCGCTTTATGAAGCCGCTTGTCGAGGAGGGTCATGTCTATCTGGCTCAGCCTCCGCTTTATCGAGTCACAAAGTCGAAAAAGCACCACTATGCTTATTCTGACGAGCAGAGAGACGCTCTCATGGACGAATTCAAGTCAGGCTACGAGATTCAGCGTTACAAGGGTCTCGGTGAGATGGATTCCGAGCAGCTTTGGGAGACAACCATGAACCCCGAGACGAGAATTATGCTCAGAGTTGACGTCGGCGACGCACAGAAGGCTGACGAGATTTTCACTGTTCTCATGGGCGACAAGGTCGAGCCGAGAAGAGAATTTATCGAAAAGAACGCTAAGTACGTCACAAATCTTGATATTTAATGGAGAGAACAGATGGAGACAAAAGACGAATTAATTCAGGGCAGCACCATAGACGTTGACCTCTATGAGGAGATGAAAAACTCCTTTATGGAGTACTCCATGTCGGTTATCGTCTCGAGAGCCCTTCCGGATGTCCGTGACGGACTTAAGCCGGTTCACAGAAGAATACTTTACACAATGTACGAGAACACCCTCTGGCATGACAAGGCATACCGTAAGTGTGCCGACACTGTCGGATCTGTTCTCGGTAGATATCATCCGCACGGTGACGCATCCGTTTACGATGCTCTTGTAAGACTTGCACAGGACTTCTCGATGAGATATATGCTCGTTGACGGTCACGGAAACTTCGGTTCTGTCGACGGTGACCCGCCTGCAGCTTACCGATACACCGAGGCAAGAATGTGCAAGCTCAGCGAGGATATGCTTGCCGACATCGACAAGAACACTGTCGATTTTATGCCGAACTACGACGACCGACTTCAGGAGCCGCAGGTTCTTCCGTCCCACTTCCCTAACCTTCTCGTCAACGGTTCTCAGGGAATTGCCGTCGGTATGGCTACAAATATTCCGCCTCACAATATGGGCGAGGTTATCGACGGTCTTTGCTGTGTAATCGATAATCCCGAGGCTAGCCTTGACGACATCATGCAGCACATAAAGGGCCCGGATTTCCCGACAGGCGGCATCATAATGGGCAGAAGCGGAATCCGCTCGGCTTATGCCACAGGAAAGGGAAAAATCACCGTTCGTGCAAGAACGGAGATAGTCGAGGAGAAAAACGGAAGAAGCAAGATTATCGTTTCCGAGCTCCCGTATCAGGTCAATAAAGCAAGACTTATCGAGAATATCGCAACTCTCGTAAAGGAGAAGAGAATCGAAGGAATCACAAACGTCGAAGACCATTCCGACAGAAACGGTATGCACATGGTCATCGATGTACGCCGTGATGCTTCTGCTCAGATTGTTCTCAATAAGCTTTTTGCTTACACTCAGATGCAGACAACCTTTGGAGCAATTCTGCTTGCCATTGTTGACGGCGAGCCGAAAACTCTTACCCTCAAGCAGATACTCGAGGAGTATTTGAAGTTCCAGGAGGACGTAATTTACAGAAGAACCCAGTTCGATCTCAAGAAAGCAAGAGACAGAGCTCACATTTTGGATGGCTTGCTCATTGCTCTTGATGCTATCGACGAGGTTATCAATATACTCAGAAGCTCAAAGTCCATTCCCGAAGGCAAGGAAGCTCTCATGGAGAGATTTGCTCTCGATGAGGTTCAGGCTCAGGCTATCGTTCAGATGAGACTCGGAGCACTCACAGGTCTCGAGAGAGAGAAGCTTCAGGACGAACTTAATGACCTCAAGCAGAAGATTGCCGACTACGAGGATATTCTTGCAAGCGAGCCCAGAAGAAGAGCAATTGTCAAGGACGAGGCTCTCGAGATGAAGAAGAAGTACGGCGATGAAAGAAGAACTGAAATCGCTACAATCAGCGGCGAGGTTGACGTAGAAGATCTCATTCCGCACGAGGACTGCGTCATCACCATGACGGAGTTCGGATATCTCAAGCGTCAGAAGCTTGACGCTTATAAGCTTCAGAACCGTGGTGGCAGAGGAATTTCGGGAATGTCAAGACGTGACGAGGATATCGTCAGAGATATGTTCATCGCAGAAACTCACGATAATATTCTCTTCTTCACCAGCGCAGGACGTGCTTTCAGACTTAAGTGCTATGAGATTCCTGAGGCATCACGTCAGTCAAGAGGAATGAATGTCACGAACCTCATTCCGATTACGGGCGACGAAAAGGTTACTGCTATGCTCACCGTCAAGGACTTCTCCGACGACAGAAGCATCATCATGCTCACAAAGCACGCTGTTATCAAGAGAGTTGAGCTTTCCGCTTTCGCAAATATCAGAAAGAACGGACTCAACGCTATGGATCTTGATGAGGGCGATACACTCAATTGGGTCAAGCTTACGGACAACAACACAGAGATTATCGTTGCCACAAAGCACGGTAAGGCTATCCGTTACAAAGCGGCTGAGGTTCGTATCATGGGCAGAAATGCTCATGGCGTAAGAGCTATCAAGCTTCTGGGCGATGACGTTGTAGTCGGTCTTGCAACCACAAACGAGGGAGAATATCTCCTTACGGCATCAGAGACAGGCTTCGGCAGAATTTCTCCGATTGACAATTATCGTATCACATCGAGAACAGGACAGGGAATCAATAACTATCCCACAGAGAAATACGGTGATGTTGCCGCAATCTCAATGGTTGACCTCAGCGATGATCTCATTCTTATTTCTCAGGACGGTATCATCATCAGAATTGCCGCAGAGACAATAAGAATCACATCAAGAACCTCAAAGGGCGTCAAGATTATGAGACTTCAGGAAGGCGACAAGCTCATGACTCTCACAAGAACCGCTCACGAGGAGCCTGAGGAAAAAGACGATTCGACAGACGAGAACAAACTTTCCGAGAATGCCGAAGAAGAAAATTCCAAAGCAGTCGAAACAAATAAAATAAATGAAACAAATGAAACAGCCGTTCAGACCGACAGCAAATTAGGCGAGCTTTTGGAGAGAGCCGAAAAGGATCTTGAAGAGCAAAACGGCGAGGAATAAAACATAAACTTGATTCAGTGTGCCGATTTTGGCAATTTTATCAGGAAGTAAATTAAGGGAGCATATCAATTGCGATATGCTCCCTATTTGTTTATATTGGATTTTGAACATTAATTAAGAATTCCAAGCGAGTTTAACTATCATGGGGTCGTCGCTGTTGTATTGTACATAGTGAGAGTAGTGTAAGCTTGACCAGATAGCCAGATTATATGTGTCCGGTTCTTTGTCGGTGAAGTGCAGGTGACCGGAGCCGCTTGTTAATCCGCTGGGGCCGCAGCCTTCAACGAAAATTGCGTATTTATAACTATGAGAGGATACTCCTCCCTGTGGGTCATGATGGATAATATCGCCGACATACTTGGTGTAGAATGTGTCTATATAACCGCCGTCATTAAAGGTGATGATTTCCTTTAGCGGAACGCCTGCAATCTCAGTGAGTGGGTTTTCTTTGGTGAATTCTTTGTTAAGTGTTATAACGCCGCTGCCGTCATCATGAAGAACAACCGTTGCATTCTCGTCTGAGAATATTTTTGCGCTAGCCGCCGAGGCGGATGTCGAGCCTAAGCCGATTGTAGCTGTGATGAGCATTGATACTGCCAGTACAGCTGAAATTATTTTACCCAATAATGAATGTTTCTTTGTCATTTTGTACTCCTTCAAAATTGTTATAATCTGTCGAGTATTTCGTCAGATTGCTTTCGTAGTTTGTTTTGATCCAGACATCGTTTTCAAATTCAGTTGTCCGATCGATGTAATACCATCTGATGTGGTCAATCGCAAGCTTGGTTATGAATGCGACCGTGAGTGCGAATAAAATTGTGATAATCATATAATCCCCTTTGTTTTGCCTATTTGTTTTCGTTTCCCGTTTCGGGTGCGCTTAAAGCACCGAGAACGCATATTGCAAAGCTAAGCAAAATAACCGCGATTGGTGCCGTCATATTTTTCTCCTTTCTCTCAGATAATCAATATTTTGCCGAAATCATGGAGCACAGGCTCGATATCACGACTATTGCGGCAAATATCATTGTCGTTAAAATCAGTGTGTGCATAAATTTTTTTCTCCTTTTTGTTTTTCCTGCTTCTTTTCTTTCTTTTCTTTCTTTTGTACTTGTCTTTTTCAAAATCTTTCTTTTTCTCTGTCCTTTGTCTTGAGTCAATTATATGATTTGGAGTCGGACAGATTACGGACAAAAAAGAATCGCCTCAAAATGAGACGATTCCGAATTTGATTTATTTAGCTTTATTTGGATTAGAGAGAAACCTCAACCTTTTCGCCTGTTACCTTGATTACCGTTCCGAGCTCGCTTTCCTCTGTTTCTCCGCCGTTTACCGACTTAACCGAGAAGACGTTTCTGAGAACTATCTTGAGGTCAGAGTATTTGCCTTCAAGTGTGAATGAAAGCTTGTCCCCTTCGTTCTTTCCGACTACGCTGAAAAGCTTTTCTGCGTTGGTATCGCAAACCTCTGCGAAAGCCTCATCCTTGAGCTCGAAAACATGGAGCTCACTGCCGCATGAGTAGTCGTACTCAGGCTTCTGGTTGTTTGCTCCGAAGACAATGATTGAGTTTTCTCTTGCCATGAGCGGTAAGCTGAAGAAGTTGTGATTTTCCTTGAGCCACGTGCCGCCCTCGACCTTCTTGTTGGAGAGGATGTTTGTCCATGTTCCATTAGGCAGATAGTAATCGACATCGCCGTTCTCTCTGAATACCGGGCAGACCATTATTCTGTCGCCGAGCATATACTGCTTGTCGACTGCGTCACAGGATTTATCATCGGTGAATTCGAGAACGAGAGCACGCATTGTCGGAATACCTGTTTTGTGAGTTTTGACAGCCTCTGTGAAGAGATAAGGCATTAAGCGGCATTTGAACTCGGAGAAGTATCTGACAACGTCTACGCTTTCCTCACCGAAGAGCCACGGCACACGGTAGGAGTTGGAGCCGTGAAGTCTTGAGTGAGTTGAGAGAAGACCGAATGCAGCCCAGCGCTTGTAAACATCAGCCGGAGCGGTTCCCTCAAAGCCTGACATATCGTGGCTCCAGAAGCCGAAGCCCGACATACAAAGCGAAAGTCCCGCACGAAGAGACTCGCTCATGGACATATAGTTTGATGAGCAGTCGCCGCCCCAGTGAACGGGGAATTTCTGACCGCCGACGGTAGCACTTCTTGCGAAAAGACAAGCGTGGTTCTTGCCGTAGTACTCCTCGAGAACCTCGAAAACAGCTTTGTTGTAAAGATAAGTGTAGTAGTTGTGCATGAGCGTCGGATCTGAGCCGTCGAAGTAAACTACATCTGTCGGAATTCTCTCGCCGAAATCCGTCTTGAAGCAGTCTACGCCCATCTCGAGCAAGCGGATAAGCTTAGACTTGTACCACTTCACCGCCTCGGGGTTAGTGAAGTCGACAATTCCCATGCCGGCCTGCCACAAATCCCACTGCCAAACGTCACCGTTCGGTCTCTTGAGAAGGAATCCGTGCTCCATGCCCTCCTTGAAGAGCGGAGATTTCTGAGCGATATAGGAGTTGATCCAAACGCAGATTTTGAGGCCTCTCTCCTTCATCACCTTAATCTGATGATTTATATCGGGGAACATTGCCTTGTCAAAGTCAAAGTTGCACCACTCGTTCTCCTTCATCCAGTAGCAGTCAAAATGGAAGACGGAAAGCGGAATGTGTCTTTCCTCCATGCCGTTGATAAAGCTCATGACGGTCTCTTCGTCATACTTTGTGGTAAAGGATGATGTGAGCCAAAGTCCGAATGTCCATGCCGGAGGAAGTGCGGGCTTGCCCGTGAGGTTTGTGTAATTGACAAGAACATCTTTCATGTCCTCGCCGCCGATTACCATGAAGTCGATGCTCTCACCCGGTAAGGAGAACTGAACTCTTGTTACCTGTTCGGAACAAATCTCATAGCTTACCTTGTCGGAAGAATTCACCAATACGCCGTAGCCCTTATTTGTGATGTAGAACGGAATGTTCTTGTAGGAAATCTCCGTGCAGGTTCCGCCGTCCTCGTTCCACATATCGACAACCTGACCGTTCTTTACAAACGGTGTGAATCTCTCGCCCAGACCGTAGATGTTTTCGCCGAGGTCAACGTCAAGCTGAGTTCTCATGAAAGGACCGTCGTTTGTTTTCATGTAGGAAATCATGGCGTGACCGAATTTGTCGCCTATTCCCGTTAATTTTCTGTCCTTGTAGTAGTAAGTGAAGGAAGCGGGATTTTTCTTGATGACAAGCTTTGTCTCTCCCGACTTAATAGTTATGCCGCCTTCGTCCTCGGTGACATCGAGCTTAAGCTTTTTGTCCTCAATTTCAAATTCGGGAACCTTTTTTCCCGAGCCCATGAAGTGATAAGCCTTCATGCGGAGAATATTCTCCTGCGGTGAGGAAATGTACATCTCGATTACAGGGCCGCCCATAGCTCTTTCGTCCTGATGATACGGCACGCTGTAAAGATAAACCTCGCTGTCACTTACCTTAATTTCTCTTATCTGGCAGACATCAAAGTTTTCTACGCCTTCGAGATTCATCCAATAGCCTTTTGTGAATTTCATTATCAAACACTCCTTATATTTAGATTTGCAAATCGGCAAAAAACATATTGATTTCAATCGTTATTCTTGCTGAGTTCACAATTTACCTATATAATAGTATCAAAAGTTCATTTGTCAATCGTTTATCAAAATAAATCGAAAATATTTTTTCGCAAAATATTTTGACTGAATTTTACAGATAATTTCACGGACAATATAATAAATATGATACAAAATCAATTAGCATTACCGGGAACAATAATAGTGACTCCAGACCCAAGGGAGCACGAGAAGGATTTTCACATTTTACTTGTAAACGAATTTAATAAATACCCAAAAATGAAGCCGTGCGATGCCGTCAAGCTTGTTTTTCAGGGGCTTTTCGGCGGCGGACACCTCATAAATGACTGGTTCTATTGCCTCGAGAGAATCGAGAACGAAGGCTCGGATTTGACTGCCGAGCAGTATCTGTACCCCGAAATTGAGAGAATTTCGGAGGAATACTCGAGGATGAACCTCTCTGTTCTGACGAGACTTCCCTATGATGTCGTCGGCAGAATGTTTATGAAATCAAGCGAGGACGAGGAGAAAACCGCAGAGAAAAAGGAAGTCTTTCTTTTCAGTCTTCAGATGATTAAGGATATGAGCGAAAAGGGCGAAAGCCCGTTTACATACAAGGAAGCAGCGGAGTACATTGACGCATATATCGACGAGGTAAATAAGACGGGCGAACCGTTTGCGCCGCACCACTCGAAGGAATATGTCGAGGCATACCGCCCCGCCTACCGTGTGGTAAAAAATGTTTACTGCGACAATCTCGAGATTTTTGTGAAGCTTTCAAGGCTTTATTCAAGCGGAAATTTCTCTTCCTGTGCCATCGACGGTATGACCGCAAGCGGAAAAACAAAGCTTGCGGAGCTTATTGCGGGCATTTTTCAGTGCAATGTTTTCCACACAGAGGACTTCAGACTTCCTCCTGTTATGAGAACCAAAACCGCAATGCACGGTCTTGGAAGCGACTTCGATATAGACCGTTTCAAGTCGGAGATAGTCGACCATTTGCAGGATACAGAGAGCTTTTCCTGGGGAATTTACAACCCCGAAAAGGGCAAATATGACAAGCGAAAGGCAGTCGCTCCCGAGAGGCTCAATATAGTCGAGGGGCTTTATTCCATGCACCCAAAGCTTGGAAAATATTACGATTTGGGCATTTATGTTGACTCCGATGATGTGGTTCAGGCGAGAATTTTAAGCTCAAAATACGGTGCCGAGGGCTACCGCCAGTTTGCCGAAGCAAGCATGGTTAAAGAGAAAAAATATCTCGACGAGAACAACATCAGGGTTTCGGCGGATATTGTAATCGACTGTGTGGAGTGAGTTTAGTGAATTTAGAGAAAATCCAATAGGAGTGTTTTGCTCGTAAAATAATCCAAAAGGGTGGTCTTTGACCGCCCTTTTATACAGCAATAAAGCCGATTTTTAGCGATTATTCTTGACTAAATCGAAGCATACCGATATAATCTAATTCTGCGTGCGCATAACCCCATATGTGCACGCTGTATATTAATAAACTAAAAATTGACAGAAAAGAGATGAGATCATGACTTCACTTATTATCACATTTGTTCTCGGCTTGTTCTTCATAGCCGGTGCGCTTGTCGTCAAAATCGTAAAGGACAAGGAGCGTCTGGAGGATTTCTCCGTTGCGGCGGCTCTCGGAGCACTTGTCTTCATATCCGCCTGTGACATCATACCAGAGATTTTTGAGATCTGGAGCGGCATGAAGCTGATTTTGGCTGCCCTGTTTGTTTTAATCGGCGTCGGCGTCCTTATGGGACTTGATCATTTTGTTCCCGACCACGATTCCGATGAGCTTGAAGAAAACATGGTTCATATCGGCGTTATGACGGTTATGGCTTTGTCTCTTCACAATATAGTTGAGGGAATGAGCGTCTACAGCATTTCGAGCACCTCCCTTTCGGGCGGAATTTCGCTTGCTGTCGGCATCGGTCTTCATAACATTCCTATGGGCATGCTTATCTACTCCACTCTCGACAAGGAGAAGGTTCTCAAAAAGAGAATAGTCCTCTCCTGCGCCGCATTCTCTACGTTTGTAGGCGGCTTGCTGATGTATCTCCTCGGAGAATTTATGAACGAAGGCATCGAGTGTGCACTCATTTGCGTGGCTTTGGGAATGGTTATCTATATCGTGTTTTTCGAGCTTCTCCCCGGCATCATTCACGCAAAAAAATGGGCAAGAAGCGCAGTCGGATTTATCATCGGAGCGGCTATTGTTTTTCTCAGTATGATCTTCGCTTAAACCCGGAAAGCTTTCCCTTGAGGAGAGCTTTTTTATTTTTTTAAAAAATTTCACAAAAGCTATTGACAAAACCGCCCGGATTGTTTATAATGACAAAGCTTGATAAAACGGTGTCGTTGAGTGACCTGACTTTTTATCATTTAAAAATGGCGGTTTAGCTCAGTTGGCTAGAGCATTCGGTTCATACCCGAAGTGTCGTTGGTTCAAATCCAATAGCCGCTACCATACGGCCCGGTGGTCAAGAGGTTAAGACACCGCCCTTTCACGGCGGTATCACGAGTTCGATTCTCGTCCGGGTCACCAAACGGCCCAAGTCAGCAGTGATTTGGGCTTTTTGTATCAAGACCTAAATTTAACCTCTTAAACCGGAAAGCCCTGTCTGATCGTTTAAGGCAGGGCTTATTTTTTTAACAATAATATATCTTTGATATTTCTGTTATGAAAGGATTACTTATGAAGAATTTACGTTCCTTCCGTGTAAAGAAAATTATCGCTCTGGTTCTTGTTATGTGCCTTAGCTTTGCCCTTACGGCATGCACAACCTCAACCTCATCGAGCTCTTCCGCAAAGCTTGAGGTAAGCACTGAGGAGCAGAATCCCGAGATGAGCTCATATACAAATGATTTTGACGGCATTGTAAGCTACCTCAAGGACAGTGAGGTTCTGGCAGGTGATGCTTCCGAGATGGCTGCCGATTTTATAGGCGCAGTTAACGGCGGCAAGTTCTCTTTCTCTTACGAGGGAACAACAATCACATGTGAGATTTACGAGTATGATCTCGATAACCTGAACGAAAAGGCTGAAGAGACTATCGCGTCCGTCAAGGAAAACGGCACATTCCGTTCACTTAACGAGGACGTCGAGGCTACTCTTTCAAACAGCGGAAAGTTCCTTATGATTTACAAGAATTCCGCTTCCTCCAAGGATGATACTCAGAAAGCAATGGCAGAGAGAATGAATGATAAGTTCACAAACTTTGTCGGTAAATAATTGAGATTAAGCTTTATAAGCCGCACTTAAATGTGCGGTTTATTTTATTTTACGATTAAATTTTACTGTTAATTTTATTTACTTTTGATTATATTTTCGTTATATTGATGTTGTGTGATTTAATATGAGGATGAATCGGCAGATAAGATTGCCGATTCTGTTTTACAAGAAAGGACGATACTTTATGAAAGCAATCGATTCAGAAGTAAAAAGAGTGTGTGAAAATTATTTGAGCGGTGACAAGAAGCTCTCGGAGCTTTTCAAAAATTGTTACCCCAACACGATGGACACTACCGTTAAGTGCCTTGGCGAAAAGGACACCTTTGTCATCACGGGAGACATTCCCGCAATGTGGCTGCGTGATTCTACGGCTCAGGTGCGTCACTATCTCCCTGTCGCAAAAAATGACGAAGAAACCGCAGACGCCATCGAGGGACTTATTAACCGTCAGTTCAAGTGCATTGCTATCGATTCTTATGCAAATGCGTTCAACAGCGAGCCAAGCGGTCTGTGCTGGCCTGTTTATGCCGCTCAGACTCTCGGTGAAACAAACGGAGAGCGTGACACGACTGATTTTACTTCACCATGGATTTGGGAGCGAAAATACGAGATAGACTCCCTCTGCTACCCCGTTCAGCTGGCTTACCTTTTCTGGAAAACAACGGGCAGAACCGCTCAGTTTAATGAGCAGTATAAGAAGAGCACGGAGATAATTCTCGAGCACTTTAGGCGTGAGCAGGATCATTCGAAGAGCGAATATTTCTTTATCCGTGAGAACTGTCCCCCGACTGATACGCTCGTCAATGACGGCAAGGGAAATCCCGTTTCGGTAACGGGTATGACATGGTCGGGCTTCCGTCCGTCTGATGACGCATGCACCTACGGCTATCTTATTCCGTCCAATATGTTTGCAGTCGTAACTCTCGGCTATACGGCAGAAATTATGCGAGAGGTTTACGAAGATGAGGCTCTTGCGGCACAAGCTGAGAAATTGGCAGCCGAAATTGACGAAGGAATAAAGAAATACGGAGTTGTAGAGCATCCAAAATTCGGTAAAATCTATGCTTACGAGACAGACGGAAACGGAAATTACGTTTTCATGGACGATGCAAATGTTCCGAGTCTGCTTTCTATCCCTTATCTCGGTTATTGCTCAGCTGATGATGAAATATATAAAAACACCCGTGCGTTTGTTTTGAGCAGTGAAAATCCGTATTACTATTCGGGCAAAGCGGCAAAGGGCGTCGGCTCACCGCACACTCCAAAGGATTACATCTGGCATATTGCGCTTTCGATGCAAGGCTTGACAAGCAATGACCCAAAAGAGTGCAAGGAGCTTCTTGAGCTGCTGAAAACAACGGACGCTGACAAGGGATTTATGCACGAAGGTTTCCATAAGGACGATCCGACTAAGTTCACCCGCCCGTGGTTTGCGTGGTCGAATTCCCTGTTCTCAGAATTTGTCCTCAAGTGTATAGACGAGAAGATTATCTGACAGACAATTAATATATAAGGACAGGATTCAAAACAGAGTTCTGTCCTTATTTTATGTTTGATGAAAAATAATCGGCTCTCCCCTAGTTTGTGGCAATTTATACAAAAACTAAGCTTAGTGGATAGATAATAACGACAAAACAAAGAAACATAAATAAATTTATAAAATAGCTTGACTTTGTTGTCCGGTTTTAGTATACTAACGGAGCTGTCTGAAAAAACGGCGACAAATCCAGAGGAAAAATCAAAGCTTTCTGAATTGATTTTCAAAAAAGCACTTGACAACCTCGAAGAGATTTGATAAAATAGACAAGCTGTCCGATAGGACGGCAAGTCGAAAGAACCTAAAGATTCAAAAAAAGTTTTGAAA
>CAVKLS010000012.1:0-18838 GCA_963657025.1 bacterium
CGCCAATCATAAAATCGACGTGAACGGCAGAGTGATTGTAGCCGAGCTTATCAGCCTCTTCATCGCTCAAATCATCTGGCCCATAGGAATTTCCTATAGCCACGTGGCACGAAGCGTTCTCATCATAAAGCGTTGTGTAGAAGACCTTGCCCTGACTCGCAATCGGTGATGCGACATCG
This sequence comes from bacterium, assembly GCA_963657025.1. Taxonomy (GTDB): domain Bacteria; phylum Bacillota; class Clostridia; order Oscillospirales; family Acutalibacteraceae; genus SIG603. Next base: position 180 of record CAVKLS010000012.1, read on the forward strand.
ATAAATGCCATTTCGCCTAAGTAATGCGAGCCCTCGTCCGTCTCGATTATATCCTTCAGCAATTCACAGCCCTCTCTTGCGGAATAATCGATAATTTTACCGTCCTTCAGAGTCAGCTTGATTCCGTCGATAACCTGACCGCCGAATACAAGCGGAAGAACCGCCGCAATTGTGCCGTTCACCTTGTACTTGTGCGGTGTTTGGAATACCTCCTCGGTCGGAATATTCGGAACATAAACCTTGTCCTTTGTTTCCATACAGCCGCCCATCCAGAAGCTTCCCTCTGCGGGTGAAACAGTGAAATCACTTAAATTGCTCTTGTATTTAAACTCGACATATCCCTTCTCGTCAAGAAGAGCCTTTCTCTTTGCTGTATCGGAGATATATTTCTTCCATGCGGAAACAGCGTCGGTTTCCTCCTTGCATCTCGAGCATGTGAGAACGGCGTCCCACATTTTAAGCATTCTCTCTTCATCATTCTCGATTTCCGGGAAGACAAGCTTCGCCCAAGCCTTTCCGGGCAAACAGGCTATTGTTGAGCCGGCACCCTTTGCCGCCTGACGGAAGCCTCTTCTCATAGAGACAGTTGCTTTTCTGTAAGCGGATGTCGCCTGCGTGCTCATTCCCTTCATGGCGTCGAGGTCGGGGCTTTCTATTCTGATGAGTGCCGCTCCCTGAGAAGCATAGTACTCGGCGGTTTTAGCCTCGCCGCACTCATATTTATCGAGGAGATTCTCGGCGTTGATTCTGTCCACAGCAGAGTTCGACCACATTACGACAAATCCGCCGCAGCCGTTCTCGTAAGCCGCTCTTGCAAGAATAGGCATAAAGTCGGCATGCTCTGTGGGGCATTCGCAGACAAGCTTCTGTCCGTACTTCAAGTCAACACCGATTTTAACGAGAACCTCGGCATATTCCTTTTTCATCTGTTCAAGTGATTTCATTTTTAGCACCTCACTTAATCACAATCGAATTGATTGATTCCTCAAACGCCTCGGCGTAATCGTCGGCGCCCGCTCTTGTGTAACAGAAGGTTACCGAGCCCTGCGAAGAATCAAAGGTGTACTGGTCCTGAGTATATGTTAAGCTTTCGCTTACATAGGACGTAACAATGTGAACACAATCGTAGCCGTTCACCTCAGCGTCCTCGTAGGTATAAACGGTTGCCTTGCAGTCCTCACCGAGCTTTTCCTCAAGTCCCGAGATAATCTGTTCCTTGATGGAATTCTGATATTTTCTCAGCACGTCGAGCTGTTTCTCGTCAGTATAGCCGACAGAAATATAAGAAGCGCAGTCATCGGGATAATCCTTAGTACAGAAAACAACCTGATTTTCGTACCTCTCGTTTCTCATCCAGCCGTCGGGAACACTTAGCTCGAATGTATCAGCGACATAGGTGCCCTCCTGTTTGGTTGCGTAGGTGTGGCTGTAACATCCTGTAAAGGATAAACAAACAGCCGCAATCATAACCGTTAAGAGCATTGTTTTGAACGTTCTTTTTTTCATGGTCCACATTCCTTATCTTGGTAATCTTATTTGTGTGCATATGGCACTAAACCCACGGTCATAAGACCATGGGTCGTTTTTTGGTATCAGAGTATGGAGTATTCTCCGCTTTCTGTCTCCGTAACGGAAACACTGAAGAATTCCTTGAGTGCCTTTACGGTATCGTATGTGTCCTTTGAGCCTGCCGTCTCGCATGAGGAATGCATGGCAAGCTGAGGAATACCTATATCAACCGTGTTAAGCGATACATGTGCATTGGAAAGATTTCCGAGCGTGGAGCCGCCTGCCATATCGGAGCGGTTATGGAAAACCTGATACGGAACTTCAGCTCTCTCGCAAATTCTCTTGAAAACAGCCGCACTTATCGCATCGGTTGTGTACTTCTGGTTAGCGTTAAACTTGATGACAAGTCCCTTGTTGAGATAGTTTCTGTTAGTGGGGTCTGTCTTGTCGGGGTAATTCGGATGAACAGCATGAGCATTGTCACAGCTTACCATGAACGAATCGGAAAGTCTGCGGATGAAATCCTCTCCGTTTCCGTTGAGCGCAAGATTTATTCTTGTGAGCGTGTCATAAAGGAAAGTTGAGCAAGCGCCCTGCTTTGTGCCGCTTCCGACTTCTTCATTATCAAAAACAGCCGCAACCTTGATTGAATCGGACTTCTCGCTCTCGACAATTGCCTTCATGGCTGAGAAAGCGCACTGCAAATCATCAAGCTTCGGAGACATGATAAATTCTTCGTCCGCTCCGACAAAAGCACCCTTCTGTCTGTTGTAAAGGAAAAGGTCAGTAGAAAGAATGTCCTCTTTGTTTACGCCAAGCTCCTTTGAAATGACCTCGGCAAGGCTTGCGTTCTCGTTTCCGATAAGCGGAAGCATATCCTTCTGAGCGTTGAACTTGTAGCCGCTGTTAATCTCACGGTTCATGTGAATTGCAAGATTGGGAATACAGCAGAAATCTCTGTCGAGGTTCAAAAGCGTCGACTTTATTCCGTCACATGATTTAACGACAACTCTGCCTGCGATTGAAAGCGGCTTGTCAAACCATGTGGACATAATCATTCCGCCGTAATTCTCGACATTAAGCTTTGTGTAATTCCCCTCTACCTTCATCTCGCCTATTTCCTTGATTTTGAAGGTCGGTGAATCGGAATGAGCCGCAGCGATGTTAAATCCCGGGAAGCACTCCTTTTCGGGAATCTCAAAAGCTATAACGGACGAGTAATTTCTTGTTGTGAAATACTTTCCGCCCTCTTCGATTCTTCTGTCCCATCTCTCCTTCTCGCTCAGCTCCTCATAGCCGTTCTCAAGAAGATACTTTTTGATATTATCGACAGCGTGGAACGGACTCGGACTTCTGTTAATGAAATCGAGAAGCTCCTCGTTTGTCTCTCTGTAATCTTTCTCGTTATATACTGACATAATCAGCACCTCTTTTGCTCTAAGCTTTTACAACTGAAATTCACATATCACCTGAGATTAAAATCCGGAATGAATTTTTCTCCCTTTGATTTTCTGTCCTGGACAAAGCCGTCTAAACCAAGCTCCTCCATTTTATCGAGAACCTTATCATATTCCCGTCTTGTAATTCCGCGGTTCAACTCGGGATAATCCTCAAATTCCCCAATCGGAGTGTACTGCGCCATAAGCGACACGGGCACCTGTGGGAATTTTTCCGCTATCCTCTCAAGAACCTTAATGCTGTTTTTGGTGTGAAGCGGCAAAATCAAATGGCGAATCATAACGCCCTTTTTCATTAACCCGTCTTCATCATATATATTTTTCGGCTGCTGACGAATCATTTCCTCTATCGCACTCTCGCAAACAGCCTCATAATCGTTAACCTTTGAGAGCTTTCTTCCGAGCTCCTCCTCGGCGTACTTGAAATCGGGAAGATAAATATCGACAAGTCCCTCAAGCATTTTGAGCGTCTCTGATTTCTCATAGCCGCCGCAGTTGTAAACCACGGGAACAGGAAGCTTTTTTATCGAAAGAGCCTCTGCGATTTTGTCGGCATAGTGAGTCGGCGTGACAAGATTGATATTGTGAGCACCCTTGTCGATAAGCTCGAAAAACATATCGCTCAGCTCTTTCGGACTCACCGTTCTGCCTTGGTTTTCTCCCGTGCTTATCTCGTGATTCTGGCAAAAAATACATCTTAAGCTGCAGCCCGTGAAAAAGACCGTTCCCGAGCCTTTTTTTCCGCTTATCGGCGGTTCTTCCCAAAAATGAAGGTCGCTTCTCGCAACGGTGATTTCATCTCCCCTTGCGCAAAAGCCAAGTGCCCTCGACCTGTCAACGCCGCATTCCCTCGGACAAAGCGTGCACGGCTTACTCATTTTTGTCTGTCTCGCAAAGCTGCATCACTGCAATGTTTGCTCCGCGCTGACCTCTTGTCTTGCGGTGTGAGAAAATCAAATCGGAATTTTCGTAGCTGTCCACATCTCCGATAAAAATATTCTCTTCACTCACGCCTGCCCTTAAAAGATACTCTCGGTTCACGTTCCAGAGATTGACATGATACTTGCCGTTTTTGTCATCGGTAATGTATTTGTCCATTCCGCCGATGTTGTAGAACTCGTCGGCGCACGGCTTGTCCACCTCAAACGAATTCGGGCCGATGGACGGGCCAATTGCCGTTATCAGCTTTTCGGGCTTTGAGCCGAACTCGTCCTGCATTCTTCTGACCATGGTGCCCGCCATGTCGGCTGCCGTGCCTCTCCAACCCGCATGCGCCAAGCCGATTGCACGGTTTTCGGGATCATAGAAATAAAGCGGAACACAGTCTGCCGCATAAATCACAAGGGAAACTCCCTTTTCGTTTGTGCAAAGACCGTCTATGCTCTCCATATCCTTCGGCTTATCAATGCCGATGCCGCACTCATTCTTTGTCACTCGTCTGATGTTCGTGTGATGGTCCTGAGCGCCTGCGACAAGGCTCTTCTTCTCAATTCCGAGTCCCTTGCAGAAAATCTCGAAATTCTCGTGAACGGTGTCGTCGTTGTCGCCTCGTCTGAGTCCAAGATTCATTGCGGCAAAAACACCCTCGCTCTTTCCTCCGATACGGGTGGAAAAAGCATGCTTTATGCCCTCGATTTCATCGAATTCCGGAAAGCTGAGATAGCCCGCACCGCCCTTGATGCTAAGCTTCATATTTCCGACCGTGCCGCAAACTGCTCTTCTCGGCTTCTCGATAACGGGAAGCGGAACTGATTTCTTTGTCACTGTAATTCCCTCATATTTCTGCTTTAGCTGAACTCTGCCCGAAAAGCTGTATCCGCAGTTGCGGCAACGGAAATTCGCCGTGAATTTCTTGTTTCTCACAGCCCACTTCGAGCTTCTTTGACATTCGCCGCCGCATTTCTCGCACAGAAAAACCTTAAGCTGCTTTTTTGCCTCGGGGTGATCTATGTCGCAAATGAAGCTTGTGCGGAATGTCATTTTCTTATAAAACTCGGGGTCTAACGCATCCTGAACAAAGCTTTTCATTCTTCTCTTGTCGTAGATGTTTTTCAGAATCTCGAGTGTTATGAGACTGTCGCCCAAGGCTCTGTGATGCTTAAGCTTGGAAATATCAAGCCCCAGGATATCAGCCGCATGATTAAGTCCCAGCTGCTCGCCGCTCAAATCAAGTCCAAGCTCCTTTTCGCAGTAACGCTGGGCGTCTATGTATTTGGTTAAAAAAGGTATTTTTTCGTTGCCGTTGAAGTAGCGGCAGTTTTCGATGAGCGTCTGAATATCTGTGATACCCCAGGTCATAAGTACTGAGGTGCCCGCCCAACGCTTGAATTTTCCGACAACCTGTGTGAACGGTCTTGCGTCTCTGAGATTTTCGTCACTGATATGGGTCAAATCGGAAACGACGGAATTTATCTTCTTTCCGACCGACAACCTCACGAACGATGCAAAGCTATCGGTTATATTCAGATTTTCATCGCATTTAACCGCACCGAACTCAATTATCTCATTGATAAAACCGCCCAATTTATGTGAGTATGCCGCATTCCATTCAAGGTCAAGTATGACAATATCCATGGCTCACCTCCGATCTGTCTTTTGTATTTTTATTGCATAATTGAAAATATTTACGGCAATCGGCTTATGCCTTCTTGTTTCTGTTCTGAGATTTAAGTCTTAATTCCTTATCAAGGATAACCTTTCTCATTCTGATGTTCTTCGGAGTTACCTCAACAAGCTCATCGTCTGCGATGAACTCAAGGCACTGCTCGAGTGAAAGAACGGTGTGCGGAACAAGTCTCAAAGCCTCGTCGGCACTGGAGGAACGTGTGTTGGTAGCGTGCTTCTTCTTGCAGACGTTAACAACGATATCCTCGTTCTTCGGGTTCTGACCGACGATCATACCCTCGTAAACCTCAACGCCCGCACCGATAAAGAGCTTTCCTCTGTCCTGAGCGTAGAAAAGTCCGTAAGCTGTGGACTCGCCTGTCTCGTGGGCAACGATTGAGCCCTGATTTCTCGACTGAATCTCTCCCTTGTACGGCTCGTAACCGTCAAAGAGGTTGTTCATGATACCGTTTCCGTTGGTATCTGTGAGGAACTCGGAGCGGTAGCCCATAAGTCCTCTTGCCGGAATTCTGAACTCGAGGTGGGTTGTGCCTGTGTCTCTTGTACCCATGTTGAGAATTTCAGCCTTTCTTGAACCGAGCTTCTCCATAACGGCACCGACATAGTTATCGGGAACCTCAATCATAAGGAGCTCCATCGGCTCGAGAAGCTGACCGTTCTCGTCCTTCTTCATGATAACCTTAGGTGTGGAAACCTGGAACTCGTAGTCCTGTCTTCTCATCTGCTCGATAAGAATGGAAAGGTGAAGCTCGCCTCGTCCGGAAACCTTGAATGCGTCTGTTGTCTCTGTCTCCTCAACTCTCATCGCAACGTTTGTCTCGACCTCTTTGAAAAGTCTGTCACGAAGGTTTCTCGATGTGACGTACTTACCCTCTCTTCCTGCGAAAGGGGAGTTGTTGACCATGAAGATCATAGAAACAGTCGGCTCGTCAATCTTAACGAACGGAAGCGGCTCAACGCAGTCGGGGTCACAAGCGGTCTGACCGATTGTGAGGTCTGCAATACCGGAAACACAAACGATGTCGCCGACAGTTGCCGACTCGTACTCAACTCTCTTCAAGCCCTCGAACTGATAGAGCTTGGAAATTCTTGCGTTGTATTTTTCTTCGTCGCCGCCGCAGATTGTGACGTTCTGACCTACCTTGAGTGTACCTCTCTCAACTCTGCCGACGCCGATTCTTCCGACGTAATCATCATAATCGATATTGGAGAAAAGAACCTGAGTCGGAGCGTCTGCGTCACCCTTCGGAGCGGGAATCTCCTTGATGATTGTCTCGAAGAGCGGAGTCATGTCCGTGCCGCCCTCCTCGGGATCATATGTAGCGTAGCCGTCTCTTGCGGAAGCATAAACAACAGGGAAGTCGCACTGCTCCTCGTCTGCACCGAGCTCGATGAAAAGGTCGAGAACCTCGTCTACAACCTCTGCCGGTCTTGCGCCTGGACGGTCAATCTTATTTAATACGACAACAGCCTTCTTTCCGAGTGAAAGAGCCTTCTTAAGAACGAATCTTGTCTGCGGCATGCAGCCCTCGAATGCGTCGACGAGCAGAAGAACGCCGTCAACCATCATAAGAATACGCTCAACCTCACCGCCGAAGTCTGCGTGGCCGGGAGTATCGACAATGTTGATTTTTGTATCACCGTACATAACAGCTGTGTTTTTGGAAAGAATTGTAATTCCTCTTTCTCTCTCGAGGTCGCCCGAGTCCATAACTCTCTCTGCGACCTGCTCGTTAGCTCTGAAGACATGGCTCTGCTTCAAAAGCTGGTCGACCAGTGTTGTCTTACCGTGGTCAACGTGAGCGATAATTGCGACGTTTCTAAGGTTTTCTCTTGATGTAATTGCCATAAAACTTTCTTCCTCTCTATATGGAAAATGAAAATAAAGTCTAAATAAAGTCTAATATCACGAATTTATATTTTATCACAAAGAACCTATTTTGTGAACATATGGCAAATTAAAAGATTGAATGACAAATGTTTAAAAATATGTTATTATTGACTACACCAAAAGACAAATCTCTTGACAAAGGAGTTTAAAAAATGCAAAACCGTTTTATCGAAGCAGGTAAAATCGTGGGCACTCACGGAATTAAGGGCGAGATGAAAGTCGAATCCTGGATGGATTCCCCCGAGGTGCTCAAAAAAATAAAAAAGCTCTATCTGAACGGGGGCGAAAAGGACATAGGCCTTCTCTCCTCGAGAGTACATAAAAATCAGGTTCTTATCACAGTTGAGGGCGTAACCGATCCGTCAAAAGCGGACACCTACCGCGGAAAAACCGTCTATGCCGACAGAAACGATATCAAGCTGCCAAAGGGAAAGTACTTTCTGTGCGACCTGATGGGACTTGAGGTTTTTGATGCCGACAGCGGCGTTTTGTACGGAAAAATCACCGATATAATTCAGGCGCCCGCAAACGATGTCTATGTCATATCAAACGGAAACAAAGAATACCTCTTCCCTGCCGTCAAGCCTATGATTAAAAACACGGACATAGAAAACGGAAGAATCGACATTATGCCGATACCGGGTATTTTTGACGATGACGCTGTCGAGGATAAAGCCGATGAGAATTGATTTAATCACATTGTTCCCCGATATGTGCGAGACCATTCTTAATGAGAGCATAATCGGCAGAGCGAGAAAAAAAGGTTTTCTTCAGGTCTGCTTTCACCAGCTGAGAAACTATGCCCACGACAAGCACCAGAGAGTAGACGACTGTCCGTTCGGCGGCGGAAAGGGAATGCTCCTGAAGCCAGAGCCGATTGCCGAGGCGATTGATGTTCTCTCAGAGCATCTTGGTGAAAAGCCGTACGTCATATATATGTCCCCACGGGGAAAGGTTCTCAATCAGGAGAAGGTTAAGGAGCTTGCTTCCCGTGACAATCTGTGCATTCTTTGCGGTCACTACGAGGGCATTGACGAGCGCATCATCGACGAATATGTGGACGAGCAGATTTCCTGCGGCGACTACGTTCTCACGGGCGGAGAGATGCCCGCTATCATCTTAGCCGATGCCGTAAGCCGTATGATACCCGGCGTTCTTGCCGAGGACACCTGCTTCACGGAAGAGAGTCATTTCAGCGGTCTTCTCGAGTATCCGCAGTACACAAGGCCCGCCGTTTTTCACGGCAGAAGCGTCCCCGAAACCTTGGTGTCCGGAAACCACGCCAAGGTGGAGGAATGGAAAAGAAAGAAAAGTCTCGAAATCACACTTTCGTGCCGTCCCGATATATTAGAGACAGCTGTCCTGACAAGTGAGGATAAAAAATATCTTTCGACACTCAAGAACGAAAGATAAGGGATTTTTTAAATCTTTTTCACAGAAATAAACTCACATTGGAAAAATTTTGTATAGTATTGACCTATAATTGACGGTTTTGGCGAATTAACAAATGCCGAAAAAGTTAAATTTACGTAAATTTTTGGTCAATGTTGCACAAATGGGGATTTACTAAAATAAATTTTATCGTTCAAGCAAACGAAAATCAGCATTTTTTATTGACTCGATTTTTTATTGTGCTATAATTCTATTAGTTTTTAATTCAGCAAATCACACCCATAAATATCTATCTAACTAAAAACTTAGGAGAGTGAATCAAAATGTACGATAAGGAAGTCTTAGTCGAAAATCAGGTAGGCTTACACGCTCGTCCGGCAACATTTTTCATCCAGAAGGCAAATGAGTTCAAGTCCTCAATCTGGGTTGAGAAGGAAGAGAGAAGAGTTAACGCAAAGTCCCTTCTCGGTGTTCTTTCACTTGGCATTGTCGGCGGTACAAACATCCGCATCATCGCAGACGGTGCAGACGATGAGGAAGCTGTTGAGAGCCTCGTAGCTCTTATCAAGTCCGGTTTCGCTGAGTAATCGTGCAAATTTGTGACAAACAAATAAGCAAGCTTGGGGTCATCCTTCGGGATGGCCCTATTTTTCTATTCACATATTATTCATTCATTATTCTTGCTTTTATTATATTTTTAAACTAAAATTATGATATATGATTTTGTTTGGAGGAAATCTTGAATATGGCAAAGATACTTATTGTCGATGACGACAAAAATATATGCGAGCTTTTAAGGCTCTATATCGAAAAGGAAGGCTTTGAAACCAGAATCGCAAACGACGGCAAGCAGGCAATCGACGAGTTCAATTCGTTCAATCCCGACCTCGTTCTTCTTGACCTCATGCTCCCCGTTCTTGACGGCTGGCAGGTCTGCCGTGAGATAAGAAAGACGAGCGAATGCCCGATTATCATGCTCACTGCAAAGGGTGAGGTTTTCGATAAGGTTCTGGGTCTTGAGCTCGGCGCCGACGACTACGTTGTAAAGCCGTTTGAGTCTAAGGAAATCGTCGCAAGAATCAATGCCGTTCTCAGAAGAACGGGCAAGAAAGAGGGCGAGGCGGTAAAGCAGGTAAATTACGACAAGCTTTCCATCAACCTCACCAACTACGAGCTTAAGGTTAACGGCGTTCAGGTGGACACTCCGCCAAAAGAAATGGAGCTCATCTATCACCTTGCGTCCAACCCGAACCGTGTTTTCACACGTGACCAGCTACTTGACGAGGTCTGGGGCTTCGATTACTACGGCGACTCGAGAACGGTCGATGTTCACGTCAAGCGTCTTCGTGAAAAGCTCGAGGGCGTCTCCGACAAATGGGCACTCAAAACTGTTTGGGGCGTCGGCTACAAGTTTGAAGTAAAGGAATAAGCTATGAAAAAATCGTTATTTCGCAAATACTTGTGGGTGACGATGGCAATTCTTCTGATAAGCTACATCATTCTCGGCTCAATCACATCTGTCCTGTTCACCAGATACTGGACAAACGAGAGCCGAAGCACCCTCATAGGCGACGCAACCAGCATTGCAAAATTCTGCTCGCAGTTCACAAACTATGACGAAAAGGACGGCTACACGCTTAACATTCAGGCTACATCGGCGCTGACGGATATTATCTCCGAGAATATGGACGCCGATATATTCGTAACCGACCAAAACGGCAAGAGACTTCTGGGGGTTTACTCCTGCAGCGGTCTTGACGGCGGCACGCTCGGAAATGTCGATCAGAATTTCGTCGATGATGCGATGTCGGGCTACACGGAATTTCGATCTAATTTCGGAAATTCCTACAACCGTGACTATCTCACAATCGGCGTTCCGCTTGTCATAACGGATTCAAACGGAGAAGAGCACACGGTAGGCGCAGTTTTTGCGGCAACTGTTTCAAAAAGCTTTCAGAATTACAGACAGGACACCGTAAGAATTTTCGTTCTGGCGGCACTTGTCACGTTTATTGTCTCATTCTTCCTTGTCTGGGCGTTCACCTATAAAATGGTAAAACCTTTGCGTCAGATGTCAGCCGCCGCAAAAGCATTCGGAGACGGTGATTTCTCAATCCGTGTTCCCGATGACCGTGACGACGAAATCGGCGAGCTGGGTCACGCCTTCAACAACATGGCGAACTCTCTTTCTGACTCCGAGGGAATGAGAAGAAGCTTCATCGCAAACGTTTCTCACGAGCTAAAAACACCGATGACGACCATCGCAGGCTTCATCGACGGTATTCTGGACGGAACAATCCCACCCGAAAGACAAAACTATTACCTCAAAATCGTTTCCGATGAGGTAAAGCGTCTCTCAAGACTTGTGCGCTCCATGCTCAATCTCTCGAGAATAGATTCGGGCGAGCTTAAAATCAATCCCGTCAACTTTGATTTGACCGATACCGTTTTCCAAACGGTTCTCACCTTCGAGCAGAAGATAGACGAAAAGAAAATCGAGATAAGAAATCTCGAGAACGCAATCCCCATGACTGTCTACGGCGACCAGGATTTACTGCATCAGGTTATTTACAACATCGTGGAAAATGCCGTCAAATTCACAAACGAGGGCGGCTACATCTCATTCACTCTTGCCGACAGCATAGACAGAGCATGTCTTTCAATCGAGAACAGCGGAATGGGAATTTCAGCCGAGGATTTGCCGAGGGTTTTCGACAGATTCTATAAAACGGATAAGTCAAGATCACGTGACAAAAACGGTCTGGGATTGGGTCTTTTCCTTTGCAAGACAATACTCAAGCTTCACGGCGGAGACATAACGGTTTCGTCTGTCGAAAACGAATATTGCCGATTTGACCTGTATATTCCAAAGCCTGTCAACAACCAGAAGAACCCCGAAAAGGTTATCAATCTGTCAGAGTCGATTGATGATGATATTCAGGACGTCGACATCTGACGAAAGGAAATAAAAATGTTTAACAAAAAAGAAAAGAATCCCGACAAGGTCGAGAATGAAAAGCCCGCCGAAACAATTGAACCGGCGGAAACAAGCGCAGAAGAAATAAAGGAAGAAGCCGCAGTCCCCGATGCCGAAGCTACTGTCACAGAGGAAATGCCTAACGAAGATAAGCAAGCCGACGCCGCCCCGAGCGAGACGCCGAATGTGACTACAGAGGTGACGGCACAGGAACCGGAGACTTCGAGTTCTCAGCCGACGGCTCAGGCTTATCCGCAGCAAAGCGCACCGCAGAATGCTCAGCCATATGCAGGCGGTTTTCCACAGTACGGCGGATATGCGCCTTACCCACAGGGCGGATTTACCTATCCGCCTCAGGCACAGCAAACGGCTCAGGGCACAGCGCATGCCCCTCAGAATCCACAGCAGCCGCCTTATCCCCAGCAGGGATATTACGGACAGTATCCGTACAATGCGCCGCAGCCGCAGAACATGCCATATGCACCTTCGCAGATGCCGCCGCAGAATATGCCGTATCCTCAGGGTGCTCAGCCATATGCGCAAAATATGCCGTATGCCCAGAACGGCGCACCTATGCCGCCGATGTATCCCCCGATGCAGCCACAGCCCCCTGTGAAGAAAAAGATGAAGGGCGGAACAAAGTTCTTTATTTTCGTTCTCATCTTCCTGTTTATCTTTGGCGGCGGAGTGTTCACCTATTCGGTCATATCGGAAAGCGGCAATATCCCCACCGTAAACAAAACAGAAGAGAAATCGGAATCAAGCGGTTCTGTCTACACCACTCCGACACCCGCTCCAAACGAAGACGGCGAAAATTCCGAGAGCAGTACTCCAAATGATAACGACAGCGATAAAGACTCCGAATCAAGCGAGAGCTCCGAGGGCTCCGAAAGTCCGCAGAGCGTTGAGCCTGATATCGATGTAACACCGTATACGGACGGTATCACAATCACCAAGAAGCCGAGCGGCTCTGAGCTTACAGCAGAAGAGGTTTACGCCAAGGTTCTTCCGTCAACCGTAACGGTATATTCCAAAATCGCAACCACAACAGGCGATTACAGCGAAAGCTACGGCACAGGAATTTTCATCACGGAAAACGGCTACATCGTGACAAACTCTCACGTTGTTAACAACACAAAGTCCACAATCGTTTCAATCACGACAAGCGACGGCACAGAGCACGACTGCGTGATAGTCGGCTTCGACAAGACCACCGACCTTGCAATCTTGAAAATTGACGGCAACGGCTACACTCCTGCCGAGTTCGGTGACGCAAGCGAGCTCTCAATCGGCGAATGGGTCATTGCCGTGGGTAACCCCGGCGGAACAGATTTCTCGGGCTCTCTCACTCGTGGCGTTATCTCGGGACTTGACAGAACAGTAGGAAGCTACTCCTCAAACGGCATGACATACATTCAGACAGACGCCGCAATCAATCCGGGTAACTCCGGCGGTCCTCTTGTAAATATGTACGGTCAGGTTGTCGGCATCAACTCTTCCAAGATAGTCGCCGACTACTACGAGGGAATGGGCTTCGCTATACCTGTTTCAAAGGCAAAGGATATCATCGACCAGCTCCTCTCCACGGGCTATGTCGAGGGCAGAGTTCGCCTTGGAATCACAGGAATGAACTATCAGGACCTCACTCTTCAGGGTGTTGAAATCGTAAGCATAGACGAGAACTCAGGCTTTGCAGGCACAGACGCAAAGGAAGGTGACGTCATCACCGCAATTGACGGAAACGAAGTCACAAGCCTTACCACCCTTGCAAACGAGCTCCTCTCCTATTCACCGGGAGACACTTGTGAAGTGACGATTGTCCATCCCGCCAACGGCAACGAATACAAGGTTTCAATCACCTTGCTTGCCGACGAGGGCGAAACTCAAAAGTAAAACTCAAAAGCAAATTTACAATCGGAGATATTCTTTTCGGAGAATATCTCCTTTCTTTCGCAAATTTCTTTGTGTTTTTGTCAAGCAATCCCCGATTGATAAATTCCCCGTGCTATGGTATACTAAGGGGAATGCGAAAATATAATTTACCCGGTTAATAAAAATCTCAAAGGAGAAATATAATGAATTTACCAAACAAGCTCACACTTCTTCGAGTTATTCTCGTTCCGTTTTTTGTATTCTTTTTGATGGCAACCTTCATTCCTCACAGCTACCTTATAGCTTTGATTATCTTTGCCGTCGCATCCTATACAGATCACCTTGACGGAAAAATCGCCCGCCGTGACCACCTCATCACAAACTTCGGAAAATTTATGGACCCCCTTGCCGACAAAATCCTCGTCATGGCAGCCATGATATGCTTTGTCGCACTCGGTCACACAAATCCTTATTTTGTAATCATAATTATGTTCCGCGAGTTCGCTGTCACATCAATAAGACTTGTTGCCGCATCAAGCGGAACGGTCATTGCCGCAAACAACTGGGGCAAAGCAAAAACCGTCACCCAGATTATTGCCATTTTGGTGGTTCTCGTTCTTCAGTATGTACTTCAGCTCGGACTTTGCGCCGCTTACTCAAATCTCTTCTATGTAATCGGCGAGTGCTTCGTCGGTCTTTGCACACTCATGGCACTCATCTCAGGTATCATCTACATCAAGGATAACTGGAATGCCATTGCCGATTTTAAGTAATCACACGAATGAATATATATTTTATTGATTACGAAAACACCAAGCTTCACGGACTTTACGGCATAGAGAAGCTCGGAAGATTCGACAAGGTCATCATCTTCTACTCCGAAAACGCTCAGAGCATAACAATCGACTGCATGAAGTCAATCAACGACACCAAAGCAAAGGTTACACTCGAGCATGCGGAAATCGGCAGACACGATTTTCTTGATTTTCAGCTTTCTTCTTATCTCGGCTATATGGTTCGCAAGCATTCCTTTGCCGATTTCTTCATAGTCAGTGCGGACAAGGGCTATGAGTGCCTTGAAAGCTTCTGGAAAAATAAGGGCGTAAACGTCAAGCTTATTCCGAACATCGCAAACGAAGAGGAAAAGCCGACCGTCGAAAGCAAGCCGACCAAAAATGAAAAAGCCGTTTCATCCAAGACGAACAAGGCGGCACCGAAGACAAAGAAGTCAGGCAATAAATCCGATTCCGTACCCACACCGCCAAAAGCAAAGGTACAGCTTTCCAAAAAGAGCGGTACTGCGAGCAAAAAAAATCTTCCGTCAGCCATGAAGCAGACGAAAGAAAACAAATCGGAAATTAAGAATAAACCTGAGATCAAACAGGACACACTGCCAAAGGCAAAGCCTACCCCCTCACCCGTAGCAGAAAAGCAAACGGAAAAATCACAGACTGTATCTCTTTACGCAAAGCTTGACGCACCCACTGCCAAACAAAAGGAAGAGCCTAAAAAAGCCGAAAAAACATCGGTCGCTTTGGCTGAAATAAAACCAAAAAGCACAAGCCTTGCCACCGTAAAGAAAGAACCGAGCACCGCTCTTGCCAAAACAGCCGACAGTGCCAAAAAGAGCACGGCTAAGAACAGCGAAAATGACAAAGCCTTTGATAATCTTGTCTCTATTCTCGGCGACAGAAAAAAAGCTGAAACCGTAGATAACATCCTTGCCAAGACCACCGATAAAGCCGAGGTTCATAATCTGCTTCAACAGATTTACGGCGCCAAGACAAAGGAAGTCTACGATAAAATTCTTCCTCTTCTCACTTCAAAGCCGTCTTCACCGACAAAGGAAAAGAACGCTCCGGGCACCTACAGCAGCGAAACATATGCCAGATACTACCGCCGTGTTCTCGAGCTTGTCCACAATGCGAACGAGGCTAAAACTGTAACGGAAATTATTCTTACCTCAGGTGATAAGAACAGAGTGCACACCCGCTTACAGCAAAGACTGAACAACGGCTCCAACACGAGAGCGAGCGAGATTTACTGGTTAATAAAGCCTATTTTGAACGAGATTTTTAATTAAGCTAACAAATAACAAAATGATTTTTGCGGAAGTCTATCAGGCCTTCCGCTTTCATTTTGCCCAGCTCTTTTGAAAGCGCACTTCTGTCAAGGTTAAGATATTCCGCCATCTGCTCACGGTTCATGGGTATATCGAAGCTGTTCGAGCCGTGAATTTCCGCCTGATAGGAAAGAAAGCTCATCAGTCGTTCTCGGATTTTCTTCGGTGAGGAATGGAATATCTTCTGCGAAAGTCCGATGTTCATTCCCGCACTTATTCTCAGCATATTGGAAACCGCATGCGCCGCCGCATCGTTGCCCGTTTCGTTCAATGCAAGCAGTCTCGGAACATTCAGAAAAAGTATCTCGCTTTTCTCCTCAGCCACAGCATTCACCATAAGCGGTCGGTTTCCGTCTATCGCATAGGACTCGGCAAAAACTCCGCCTTTACCCGTCAGTCCCAATATAGTGGAATTCCCCCACAGGTCGGAAAATTCTATCTTGACCTTTCCCGAAAGCACAAGGCACAAGTCGCTTATTTTCTCACCTGCCAGAAGAATGTACTCTCCCTTTTGGTAGGTTTTTGTTTTGTATTTCAGTAAATTTATCAGCGTTTCAAGGTCTTCTTCACAAATCCCTGCGAACAGCCTTGTTTCGGTCAAAAACTTAAAATTCATGATAATCCTTTTCAAAATGTTGCTATAGCAACGGAATTTATGTAGAAATGATATTATAATAAACCCACAAAGTCAAGAAAGGGCGTAAAAACTTATGTTAAGACAGGTTATTCATATTGATGAGGAAAAGTGTAACGGTTGCGGAGCATGCGCAAATGCGTGCCACGAGGGAGCAATCGGAATGATAGACGGAAAAGCAAAGCTTTTGCGTGACGATTATTGTGACGGAATGGGCGACTGTCTGCCCGAGTGCCCGACAGGTGCAATCACATTTGAGACAAGAGAGGCTGCCGCCTACGACGAAAAGGCAGTTGAGGAACACAAGAAGCAAAAAGAGATGCAGAAGAAAATGCAGGAGTTCATCCATAATGCACCCGCAGGCGGATGCCCCGGCTCAAGAATGCGTCAGATGATAAGAAACGAAGAGCCGAGTGAGCAAAGCGTTCCCGCCGCTGTGATTGCCGTTGGCTCACAGCTCAGAAACTGGCCTGTTCAGATTAAGCTCGCTCCGATAAAAGCACCTTATTTTGACGGTGCAAAGCTGCTTATTGCGGCTGACTGCACGGCTTATTCCTACGCTAATTTTCATCAGGAGTTCATCAAGGGCAAAACAACTCTCATCGGATGCCCGAAGCTTGATTCCGTCGACTACAGCGAGAAGCTCACGGAAATCATCAAGCAGAACGACATCACATCGGTAACAATCGTAAGAATGGAAGTTCCGTGCTGCGGCGGTCTTGAAATGGCTGCAAAGAAGGCACTCATGGAAAGCGGAAAATTCATCCCGTGGCAGGTTGTCACAGTGAATATTGACGGAAGCTTAAAAGACTGATGTTTCTAATACAGACAAAAACTGCGAAGTGAAATCAACACTTGAACAAGTCCGTAAAAAATGGACAATAGAAAAAAGAGCCCTCCTGATGTAGAATATACATCAGGAGGGAATTTTTATGCCAAGAAGTTATCAACATATAAGTAATTACGAAAAAGAAATCTTAGAATTGAAGGCACAAGGAATGACTCTAAGAGAAATAGGAGCAAAACTGGGATTCACTGAAAGGCAAGTACACAATTTCATTTCACGATACAACGAAAAGCAACGAAAGATAAAAGCCGGTGTTGCGCTCAAAACAAAAGGCAGACCGCCAAAAGATTATGAAATCACAGAAGAAATGAAAATCAACGAGTTAAAATACATCATTGCTCGTAAAGATTCAAAGATAAAGCGACTGGAAATGGAAAACGAGTTAATGCGGGATTTTCTCTCGCTCACCGAAAGGAAGTGAAGCCGTCGATTAAGTATCAGGTAATATTTAAGCATAAGGACAAATACAGCATAAACTCAATGTGCAAATTCTTTGGAGTGTCAAGAAGCGGATATTATGCGTTCCTAAAACGAATGGATATACCTGACAGAGATTTACCATTAGCCGAAAAGATAAGAGAATGTCAGGAAGAAAGTTACAGAACATATGGTTATCGCAGAGTACAAATATGGCTTGAAAGACAAGGAATATACCATAATCCTAAAACTATTCTTCGTGTAATGCAAAAGTACAACTTGTTATCAGTTGTACGCAGAAAGAAATTTCATTATTGCAGTCAACACCTACACAGATATCCAAATATACTTAACAGAGAATTTAATGCCGAAAGACCTAATCAAAAGTGGGTAACGGATATATCATACATCAAAACTGCTCAAGGCTTTCTGTATTTATCAATCATTAGAGATTTGTATGATAACAGCATCGTTGCGTACAAAATGGACAAAGAACAAAGTGTTAAATTGGTGCTTGATACGATTAAAGCTGCAAAGAGAAAAGAAAAAATCACTGCAGAGGTGCAACTCCACAGTGACCAAGGATTCCAGTACACATCACAAGCATACTTTAATCTAACACAATCATACGGCATAACGCCGTCCATGTCAAGGCGTGGTAATCCGTATGACAACGCTTTAGCCGAAAATTTCTTTTCAATACTCAAAACAGAATGCATCCACAGAGCCAAACTTTCCGGATATGATGAGGCTCGCCTCATCATATCCGAATACATCAACTTCTACAATAATTACCGTATTCAAACTAAAACAAAACTGACTCCGCTTGAAAAACGAAATCAGTTTATTGCTAAAATTTAATTTTCTACATCAAGTAGGCTTTTTTTATACTGTCTGCACAATCTGGGGCAGTTCA
>CAVKLS010000013.1:0-17439 GCA_963657025.1 bacterium
GAGCGTGGTATCACTATCACATCCGCTGCTACAACATGCTACTGGTCACATACCGACCTCGTAAATGCCGGCGATAAGAAGGAAATTGCAAAGAACAGACACAGAATCAACATCATCGATACCCCCGGCCACGTTGACTTCACAGTTGAGGTTCAGCGTTCACTGAGAGTTCTCGACGGTTCCGTTACTGTTTTCTGCGCAAAGGGCGGCGTTGAGCCACAGTCCGAGACAGTTTGGAGACAGGCTGAGGAATATCATGTTCCGAGAATGGCTTTTGTCAACAAGATGGACATCATGGGTGCAGACTTCTACAGAGTTGTACAGATGATGAAGGACAGACTCAAGTGTAACGCTGTTCCGATTCAGCTTCCTATCGGCGCTGAGGATACTTTTAAGGGTATCGTCGACCTCGTCGAGATGAAAGCTTACATCTACTACGATGACCTCGGAAAGGATATTCGTTGTGAGGATATTCCTGAGGATATGGTAGAGATTTCCAATAAGTATCACGAAGAGCTCATCGAGCACGTTGCCGAGATGGACGAGGACCTCATGATGCTTTACCTCGAGGGTGAAGAGATTCCTCAGAGCGACATCAAGAGAGTTATCCGTCAGTCCACTATCAACAACACAATGGTTCCTGTTACATGCGGTACAGCATACAGAAACAAGGGTGTTCAGAAGCTTCTTGACGCTATCGTTGACTACATGCCGTCTCCGCTCGATGTTCCTGCTATCAAGGGTGTAAATCCTGATACAGAGGAAGAGGAAGAGAGACATTCAAGTGACGACGAGCCGTTTGCAGCTCTCGCATTTAAGATTGCAACAGACCCATTCGTCGGTAAGCTCGCATTCTTCCGCGTTTACTCCGGAACACTCGAGGCCGGCACACAGGTCTATAACTGCAATAAGGACAACAAGGAGCGTATCGGACGTATCGTTCAGATGCACGCTAACCAGAGAAAGGATATCGAGAAGGTTTACGCAGGTGATATCGCAGCTGCTGTTGGTCTTAAGAACACAACAACAGGTGATACCCTTTGCGACGAGAACCATCCTATCATCCTCGAGTCCATGAACTTCCCTGATCCTGTTATCCGTGTTGCTATCGAGCCTAAGACTAAGGCTGCACAGGAGAAGATGGGCATTGCCCTCGCAAAGCTTGCTGAAGAGGATCCTACCTTTAAGGCATACACAGACGAGGAGACAGGCCAGACTATCATCGCTGGTATGGGTGAGCTTCACCTCGAAATCATCGTTGACAGACTTTTCCGTGAGTTCAAGGTTGAGGCTAACGTAGGTAAGCCACAGGTTGCTTACAAGGAAACAATCCTCTCCAACTCCGATGTTGACTGCAAGTATGCACGTCAGTCCGGTGGTAAGGGTCAGTACGGTCACGTTAAGATCAGACTTGAGCCGAACCCGGGCAAGGGCTACGAGTTCGTTAACGCCGTTGTCGGTGGATCTGTTCCGAAGGAATATATTCCTGCTGTTGA
This sequence comes from bacterium, assembly GCA_963657025.1. Taxonomy (GTDB): domain Bacteria; phylum Bacillota; class Clostridia; order Oscillospirales; family Acutalibacteraceae; genus SIG603. Next base: position 1,497 of record CAVKLS010000013.1, read on the forward strand.
TGCAGGTATTCAGGGTGCTATGCAGTCCGGTGTTGTAGCAGGCTACAACGTTGTTGACTGTAAGGTAACACTTTATGATGGATCTTATCATGAGGTTGACTCCTCTGAAATGGCCTTTAAGATTGCCGGTTCTATGGCATTCAAGGAGGCTATGGGTAAGGCTAAGCCGGTTCTCATGGAGCCTATCATGAAGGTTGTTGTTACAACACCTGAGGAATACATGGGCGATGTTATCGGTGACCTTAACTCCAGACGTGGTATGATTCAGTCTATGGAGGCTATCACAGGCGGTCAGCAGATCACAGCTCAGGTTCCGCTTTCAGAGATGTTCGGTTATGCTACAGACATGCGTTCCAAGACACAGGGCCGTGGTGCTTATGTCATGGAGCCGGATACCTACGCTGAGGTTCCGAAGTCTGTTGCTGAGGGCATCATTTCCGAGAGAAGCAAGAAGTAATAAGACTTTTTGAATTAAAATATTTATTATCCGAGCTTTCGTGAGGGGTGCCTTACGAAAGCCCGCGGATATAAAAATAAAGCTTGATTTTTCGCATTATTGTGGTAAAATTAAGCTAACAGTTTTAATTACTTTAATTATTTTGACTATTAAGGGAGGCAATTCCAATGGCAAAACAGAAATTTGAAAGAAATAAGCCACACGTTAACATTGGTACTATCGGCCACGTTGACCACGGCAAGACTACACTTACAGCTGCTATCACAAAGGTTCTTTCCTTCAAGGGACAGGCTGCTTTCGAGGATTATTCCATGATCGATAAGGCTCCTGAGGAGAGAGAGCGTGGTATCACAATCAACACAGCTCACGTTGAGTACGAGACAGACAAGAGACATTACGCTCACGTTGACTGCCCCGGCCATGCTGACTACGTTAAGAACATGATCACAGGTGCTGCTCAGATGGACGGCGCTATCCTCGTTGTTTCCGCTGCTGACGGTCCTATGCCTCAGACAAGAGAGCACATCCTCCTTTCCAGACAGGTTGGTGTTCCTTACATCGTTGTTTTCATGAACAAGGCTGACCAGGTTGATGACGAAGAGCTCATGGATCTCGTCGAGATGGAGATCAGAGACCTCCTCAACGAGTATGAGTTCCCGGGTGACGACATTCCGATCATTAAGGGTTCTGCTCTTAAGGCTCTCGAGTCCACATCCACAGACGTTAATGCTCCTGAGTATGCTCCGATCCTCGAGCTCATGGATGCTGTTGACGCATACATCCCGACTCCTGAGAGAAAGGCTGACCTTCCGTTCCTTATGCCTGTTGAGGATGTTTTCACAATCACAGGTCGTGGAACAGTTGCTACAGGTAGAGTTGAGCGTGGACAGATCAAGATGAACGAGACAGTTGAGATCGTTGGTCTTTCTGACGAGAAGAAGTCAACAGTTGTTACAGGTATCGAGATGTTCAGAAAGCTCCTCGATTACGCTGAGGCTGGTGATAACATCGGTACTCTTCTCCGTGGTGTTCAGAGAAACGAGATTGAAAGAGGCCAGGTTCTTGCTAAGCCGGGTTCAATTCATCCTCACACAAAGTTCAAGGGTCAGGTTTACGTTCTTACTAAGGACGAGGGCGGCCGTCATACACCGTTCTTCAACAACTACAGACCTCAGTTCTATTTCAGAACAACAGACGTTACTGGTGTTATTTCTCTTCCTGAGGGAACAGAGATGTGCATGCCTGGTGATAACGTTGTTATGGACGTTGAGCTCATCACACCAATCGCTATCGAAGAGGGACTCCGTTTCGCTATCCGTGAGGGTGGTAGAACAGTTGGTTCCGGTGTTGTTACAGCTATCAACGAGTAATTCGTAACTTCACAGACATTTTTTCGGGGCGGGGCGCAATTCCCCACCGGCGGTATAGTCCGCGACCTCCATTGGAGCTGATCAGGTGCGATTCCTGAACCGACGGTATAGTCCGGATGATAGAAGAAATGCAAGTATATCCTAACGATATAATTGGTATTTTAGCCCCGTAGATTATTCTACGGGGCTTTTTGCCGTTTTGTTCCGTTATTTGCGTTTCGTTTATCGGTTAATTTCAAAATTTATCATAATTATCATAAGGAGAATGCAATAATGAAAACAAAAGGTAATACAAATATCAAAGCTCTCGTTCTTTCCGCAATGCTCGGTGCACTCGCATTTGCGCTCATGTTCGTCGATTTCTCGGTTCCGTTTATGCCGTCCTTCATCAAGATGGATGTTTCTGATTTGCCTGCGCTTATTGGTGCGGTCACCATGGGACCTGTTTCGGGCGTTGTCATTGAGCTGTTAAAGAACCTTCTTTCACTCTTAATCAGAGGCACAACCACAGGCTATGTCGGTGAACTCTCAAACTTCTTGCTCGGCTGCCTTTTCGTGATCCCTGCAGGTCTTATTTATAAGTCCAAGAAGACACAGCAGGCTGCAGTTCTTGCTGCGCTTGTCGGTGCTCTCGTAATGGGACTTGGCAGCTTCTTCACAAACTACTATCTTGTTTACCCCATCTACTACAATTTCATGCCGAAGGAAGCTATTCTTCAGGCTTATCAGGCAATCTTCCCGGGTGTGAAGTCAATTGCTCAGTGCTTGTGGGTTTTCAACGTACCGTTCACATTCATCAAGGGTATGCTTTCTACTGTAGTTTTGGCTGTTGTTTATAAGCCGCTCAAGCCTGTTATCAAGGCAAGAGTCTATTAAGAGCTTGAAACTCAATCAGAGCAAAAATTCAATATAGGATTTTAGAGAACAATCTCCGTCGGCACTTTTGTGTGTTTGACGGAGATTTTTTGTGCTCAAATATGCTAAAATTTGACGAATAAAAATATTTTAAAAAAATTTTAAATTTTTTTCTGACTCTTTTTTGCAGGATTTGAACTTTGATATTAATTTAAATATTCAATTTCGGCACATATGTGAATAATCTGTGACACACATTGCAATTTTTCTCGATATTACAGGTGATGACTCCTCAAAACTGAAGTATGACCACCGGTCAATTTCACGCGCTCAAAACTGATAGCGCTTTAACCCGTCAAAATGAGAATTATGACCGTCGGTTTTATGCAAAATAGCCCTATTTTAAGCCATTTTCCGGCGTTTTGAGGGGGTTGACAAGAATGCTTTTCGGTGTTATCATTTGCTTGTCAGTTGAGGACAGAACAAAAACAAATGTCCTTGTATAAAATACATTATTTGCATATCTTATGATTAATTCATATAGACAAATCTAAGTTAACGGAGGAATTTCACTATGAAAAAGATTGCTAATTTATTTAAGAAGTCCACACTTGAAAGAGTATACGTAAGAAGATCTCACAAGATGAGCAATGCCGAGCTCGTTAACACAGGATTCGGCTGCTCCTACATCAGATTCTGATAATAACCTCATCAAACCGATGTATGAAAATTAACAAAAATGGGCTGCAGAGCATATCTGCAGCTTATTTTTATTTTAGCGGTTTTCGGTGTTGAAATAAGTGAGCATAAGTGATATTATGCATTCAGATTTGTGTATCAAAGCTGTTTTTGCTTTAGAAGGAAGGATTGTATTATGAAAGCACCGATTACATTTGCTATTGCCGGTTTCGGCTCAAGAGGAAGTACCTACGCTTCAATGGCAGAGCTATATCCCGAGAAAATTAAGGTTGTGGCTGTTGCCGATATCGTCCCCGAAAAGGTCGAGCAGGCTAAGAGGCTTTATAATATCGCAGATGACATGTGTTTTACAAGCGCCGAGGAGATGCTATCGAAGCCCAAGCTTGCCGATGTAGTATGCATCTGTACTATGGACAGACAGCACGTCGATGAGGGTATTATGGCTCTCGAGAAGGGATATGACATCGTGCTCGAAAAGCCTATCAGCCCCGATTTGCATAAGTGCCAGGAGCTGCTTGAGGCTGCAAAGGGAAAGAATAACAGAATTATCGTCTGCCATGTTTTGAGATACACGGCATTCTACAATAAGCTTTACGATTTAATTCATGACGGCAGAGTCGGCGATGTAGTCAGCGTTACGGCTAACGAGAACGTGGCTTACTGGCATCAGGCTCATTCTTTCGTCAGAGGCAACTGGAGAAACTCCAAGCTTTCAAGCCCTATGATTCTCCAGAAGTGCTGTCATGATATGGATATTCTTCTTTGGCTCACGGGTAAGACCTGCAAGAGAATATCCTCCTTCGGCTCCACTCATCTCTTCAAGAAGGAGTGCGCACCCGAGGGGGCAACGCCGTATTGCATGGGCGGATGCAAGGCAAAGGATAAGTGCGTGTTTGACGCAGAGAAGATTTATGTCACAAACGAGGGAACGGGAATTGACCACACTGTAAGCTTTATGAGTGAGGTTCTCGCAATCAATCCGACAAGAGAGAAAATCTATGACGCTATCGAGCACGGTCCCTACGGCAGATGCGTCTATATGTGCGATAACGATGTTGTCGACCATCAGGTTATCAACATGGAAATGACTGACGGCAGCACGCTTAATTTCACTATGTGTGCATTTACCGACAAGTGCTACCGCTATATCCACATTATGGGTACGGGCGGAGAAATCACAGCCGACATGAAGTCGAATATTATTACGGTTGAGACCTTCGGACAGGAGAAGGAAGAAATCGACGTTAAGCTTCTTTCCGCAGACCTTCGCGGTCACGGTGGCGGAGACAGCGGCATGATAAGCGAGTTCGTCGATATGCTGATTAACGATGAAGAACCGAACCACAGAACCACAAGCCTTTCTAGAAGTATGGAGAGCCATTTCATAGCTCTTGCTTCTGAGGAATCGAGACTGAACGGCGGAAAGGTTATTGATCTTGACGAGTTCAAGACAAAGCAAGCCGACTGATAAATTGAGACATAAAGCCCCCTGTTCCTTTTGACAGGGGGCTTAAATTATGTATCCAAATATTAAATTTTATAAAATACTTATTATCAATCCTTGCAATATGTCATTAATTATTGTAAAATGTTTACAACTGATAGAGTACAGTCAGGATTGAAAGGAATGGTATATAATGGCTTTAAAGCTTGAAACAGGCTATCTTAAGAATTTTATTGCACCCGATGAATATGAGGCAATCTCAGCTCAGGTAGAGAGTGCTCATGAGCTTCTTACTTCCGGCAAGGGTCCCGGAAGCGACTTCCTCGGATGGATGACACTTCCGACAGACTATGATAAGGAAGAGTTCGCAAGAATAAAGAAGGCTGCAAAGAAAATTCAGGATTCCTGTGATGTTTTCATCGTTATCGGTATTGGCGGATCTTACCTCGGAGCAAGAGCAGCTATCGAGTTTATGAAATCCGATAAGTACAACGACCTTCGCAAGGGTACACCTGCAATTTACTACGCAGGTAACTCACTTTCCTCAACTCATCTTCACGAGCTTCGTGAGATCTGCGAGGGCAAGGATGTTTGCATTAATATGATTTCCAAATCCGGTACTACAACCGAGCCGGCAATCGCATTCAGAATTTTCCGTGAGCTTCTCGAGGAGAAGTACGGCAAAGAGGGTGCAAGAGAAAGAATCTTCTGCACAACCGACAGAGCAAAGGGAACACTTAAGCATTTGGCAGATAAGGAAGGCTACGAGACATTCGTTGTTCCGGATGACGTCGGAGGCAGATTCTCCGTTTTAACAGCAGTCGGACTTCTTCCGATAGCAGTTGCGGGTATTGACATTGACGCTCTCATGGAGGGCGCAAGATTCGCTCAGAACAAGTATGTAGATCCCGATATCATGCATAACGATTGCTATCTTTATGCCGCTATCAGAAATATCCTTTACAGAAAGCACAAGGGAATTGAGGTTCTTGTTTCCTATTCACCGAGATTCACTCTCATGAACGAGTGGTGGAAGCAGCTCTTCGGCGAGTCCGAGGGCAAGAACGGCAGAGGAATTTATCCTTCATCCTGCGTATTCTCAACCGACCTTCACTCTTTGGGTCAGTTCATGCAGGAGGGCTCAAGAACCATGTTCGAGACAACTGTTCTTTTCGACAAGAGATCGAGAGACTTTGTTATCGGCAACGATCCCGAGAATGTTGACGGACTCAACTTCCTCGAGGGCAAGAAGATGTCTTGGGTCAACAAGATGGCTTTCGAGGCTACTGTTCTCGCTCATACAGAGGGCGGAGTACCGCAGATCGTTCTCGAGTGTCCTGACTTTACAGAGCACACTCTCGGCGAGATAATCTATTTCTTCGAGAAGGCTTGTGCAATCAGCGGTTATCTTCTCGCTGTCAACCCGTTCAACCAGCCCGGCGTTGAGAACTACAAGAAGAAAATGTTCGCACTTCTCGGAAAGCCCGGCTACGAGGCAGAGAGAGAGGTTCTCGAGGCACAGATTTCTAAGGCTCAGGAAGAGCTTAAGAGTGTCGATTTTTAAGGGATAACCCCCTTTCAAGTAAATACATTTAGGAGGAGCAAATAATGATTACTCTTTTAACAGGAAAAAAAGGTTCAGGAAAGACCAAGAAGCTCATCGAGCTCGCAAATAAGGCTGCAAACGAGTCCAAGGGAAACGTTGTTGTTCTCGAGAAGGGCTCTAAGCTCACATATGATATCGCACCGTCAATCCGTCTTATCAATGTTGATGATTACAGCGTAAACGGAGAGGCAGCTCTTCAGGGCTTTGTTTGCGGTATCCTCGCAGGCAACTACGACATCACAGATGTTTTCGTAGACTCTACTCTCAAGGTTATCGATGAGGAAGAGCTTGATGCATTCGTAACAGGTCTTGCACCTGCCGCAAAGGATGTTAACATCGTTCTTCTCGTTTCTGCAGACGACGCTGACATTCCGTCAAGCCTCACAGATTACATCGCAAAGTAATCTTACGAAGTAAGACCTAATTACCGGCAGGACTTACCCTGTCGGTAATTTTGAATATAGCCCAAAGATAAAAATGAGGGAAATTTCTTGAAAAATACGGAAATTCTCCCCTCGATTTTTCTTGACAAACGGGCTTAGTGTAAGTATAATAGACAAGTACGGTTTGAGGTGACTTATGCGTATTGACCTAACAAGGGTTTTTGCGGATGAAGAGAAGCAAATCGATATTGATTATGCTTTCAGCTTGAAGGACACCGAGATTGACGGATGTCATCCCTTTGTATCACCCATAAAGGTGACGGGAGTGATTAAGCCGTTTGCCGGTTCTGCCGAGCTTACCGCACACGTGGAATATGTTTATTCCAAACCATGCGACAGATGTGCCGAGGAGACAACGAAAAACCTCAGTCTCGATGTATCTCACACAATCGTTTCTGAGCTGAGCAACGAGGAGGACGACGATTCCTTCATCGTTATCGAGAATAAGGAGCTTGATTTAGACGAGCTCATCTATTCCGATTTGATTCTCGAGATGCCTGTCAAGTTCCTGTGCAGTGATGACTGCAAGGGATTATGCCCTACTTGCGGAGCTAATCTCAACAGGACAACCTGCGATTGCAGTAAATCCCAAATAGATCCGAGATGGGCTATTCTGGGACAACTTATAGATGATTAAATTATAAGAGGAGGTGCTAAGCCATGGCTGTACCAAAGGCTAAAGTATCCAGTGCAAGACAGAATAAGAGACGTTCCAATGTTTGGAAGTTAAGTGCCCCTGCCCTCATGAAATGCCCACAGTGCGGTGAGTACAAGACACCTCACAGAGTATGTGGCAACTGCGGATATTACAACGGCAGACAGGTTATCAACAAGGAAGCTTAAGTAATATTTTTGCTTACTGATTTTGTAATGCACGATAGAGAAGGGGATCTCCTCTTCTCTATTTTTTTGCTTGAATTTTGGTTTTTTGTCGACAATTCGAGGAAAAATCTGATATAATTATCAGAAGGCATATTTTTGGAAGATATATTCAAAATACACATACAGATAGCTATGACAGAATTTGAAGAGAGATACGGCAAAACCGTCAAGGTGGTTGCGGCTCTTATATGGGACGCTGACAGAAAGCGGTTTTTGGCGTGCAGAAGACCACCTCACAAAACAAGAGCCTTGCTGTGGGAATTTGTCGGGGGCAAGGTCGAAAAGGGAGAGACGCTGAAGGAAGCGCTTGTCCGTGAATGTGGTGAGGAGCTTGCGATTAAGGTTAAGGTTAACGATGTTTTTGATGAGTTAACGCACGAGTATCCCGATATGAGCGTTAGGCTGACGCTTTTTAACTGCGAGATAGAATCGGGCGAGCCGAAGCTTCTCGAGCACGCAGAAATAAAATGGATGACCCCTGCCGAGACGGACAATTACGACTTTTGTCCGGCAGATGAAGATATATTGAAAAAGCTCAAAGAGCTTTGATTCAGAAGAAAATAAGGAGGAAGAAAGATGTCAAAACCGATAGTAGCAGTAGTCGGAAGACCGAATGTCGGAAAGAGCACACTTTTTAACAAGCTCATCGGTCAGCGACTTTCAATAGTCGAGGACACCCCCGGAGTAACAAGAGACAGAATCTTCGGCGAATGCGAATGGCAGACAAGAAAATTCACCCTCGTTGATACAGGCGGTATTGAGCCGAAGTCGAACGATGTTATCATTTCTCAGATGAGAGAGCAGGCTCAGCTTGCAATGGACAGTGCCGACGTAATTATCTTTGTTACCGATTTGCGTTCGGGCGTTGTAAATACGGACATGGAGATTGCTGATATGCTCATGCGCTCCCGAGTCCCCGTTGTACTTTGCGTAAATAAATGCGACTCTGTCGGCGATCCGCCTGCAGAATTCTACGAGTTCTATAATTTGGGTCTTGGCGATCCGATAGCTGTTTCTTCTGTGCACGGTCACGGAACAGGCGACCTGCTTGATGCCGTCATGCAGTATTTTCCGCCTGAAGAGGAAGAGGACGAGACAAGCGAGATTATCAAGGTTGCTGTTATCGGAAAGCCTAATGTAGGAAAGTCCTCCCTTGTCAACCGTGTTTCGGGCGAAAACAGATGTATTGTTTCCGATATTGCGGGCACAACAAGAGATGCAATCGATATGACGATTGAGAATAAATTCGGTACATTCACATTCATCGATACGGCGGGCTTAAGACGCCAGAGCAGAGTAAACGATTCTATCGAAAAATACTCGAACCTCAGAGCGGAAATGGCTGTTGACAGAGCGGATGTGTGCGTTATTATGATTGACGCCGAAGTGGGCTTTACAGAGCAGGACTCAAAGGTTGCGGGAATCGCTCACGAGGCTGGAAAGGGCTGTATCATTGCCGTAAACAAGTGGGATGCCGTTGAGAAGGATACAGGCACGCTTGAAGCATACAGAAAGTCTCTCGAGAACGACTTCTCGTTTATGTCGTATGCTCCGATTATATTCATTTCGGCTAAGACGGGACAAAGACTCGACCAGCTTTTTGAGATGATTAAGACCGTTGCCGCAAATAACGCTATGAGAATCACAACGGGTACGCTCAACGATATTCTCGCTCAGGCTACCGCAAGAGTTCAGCCGCCTACAGACAAGGGCAGACGACTCAAGATCTATTATCTCACACAGGCAAGCACAAGGCCGCCAACGTTTGTTTTCTTTGTCAATTCAAAGGAGCTTTTCCACTTTTCTTATCAGAGATATTTGGAAAACAGAATCAGAGAGGTTTTTGCACTCGACGGAACTCCGATTCATTTTATAATCAGAGAAAAGGGTGAAAAGAATCCCCAATAACACAAGTGATAAGTCCTGCGCTCTGCGGTCGGGACTAATACAGACTTGTTAATTCTAAAGTAAACAAATAAAGGACGGATAGTACTATGCATGCATCAGACATTCCATATATTATTGTTCCGGCAATACTTTCGGCAATAATCTCGTATTTGCTCGGAAGTCTCAACTTTTCTATTATTTTAACTAAGCTTAAGCATGACGATGTAAGAAAATACGGCAGCGGAAACGCAGGCATGACCAATATGCTCAGAGTTTACGGCAAGGGCCCTGCTGTCGCAACCTTCGTGCTTGACTTTTTGAAGTGTGCGGCGGCAATACTCATTGCACGTGCCATGATAAGAACAACCGTGGACGCAAATCTTCTCTCTGTCGATTACGTCGATTTGAGCGGTTATGTGGCAGGTTACGCCTGTATGCTGGGCCATATGTTTCCGATTTATTTCGGTTTCCGTGGCGGCAAGGGTGTTGTCACAAGCACGGCTCTCATGCTCTTCATCGATTGGAGATGCTTCCTTGCGGTTATAGCTGTATTTCTTATCCTGTTTGTTTGGAAGAAGATAATTTCACTCGGCTCGATAGTCGGTGCGGCGGTTTATCCGATTTTCACATTTCTATTCACTTACTTTTTTGACTTCTATAAAAGTCCGCTTGCAAACCACGGGGACAAAACGGGTATGTATGTGATACTCGTAACCTTGCTCTCGGTGCTTGTCGGCGCAACCGTTATCATCAAGCATCACGCAAACATCAAGCGTCTGATTGAAGGAACAGAAAAGCCGATAACCTCAAAAAAGGCTTGAAATGGCTAAAAGGTTGACTAATCACTGAAAATGTAGTATTATTATTCGGTGTAATATGTAAACCGAATTATTCGGCAGTAAAATTGATTAGTAAATTCTAAAGTGTAAATAAACCAATAAAAAATAGGAAGTGTAATTTTGGATAAATTTATTATCAGGGGCGGTAACGTTCTGAACGGCGAGGTAACAATAAGCGGAGCAAAGAATGCTGCCGTTGCTATTATCCCGGCGGCTCTTCTTGCTGAAGGCCCGTGCAGAATCGAGAATGTGCCTGATGTTTCCGATGTCAATATCCTCACGTCGATTTTGACACAGATGGGAGCAGATGTTCATTACGTTGATAAAAATACCATTGATATAGACCCTACAACCATCGATACCTATGAGGTTCCGGGCGAGCTTGGACGAAAGATGCGCGGCTCTTATTATTTCATCGGAGCATTGCTCTCGAGATTCAACAAGGCTATTGCTCCGCTTCCGGGAGGCTGTGACTTCGGTGTAAGACCAATAGACCAGCATCTCAAGGGCTTTGAGGCACTCGGCTGCACCTATGATGTCAAGGAGAACGCTCAGATTGAGGTTTATGCCGACAAGCTCAAGGGTGCAAACATCTATCTTGATATGGTCACTGTCGGCGCAACTATCAATATTATGCTTGCGGCGGTTAAGGCAGAAGGCTTGACCGTAATCGAGAATGCCGCAAGAGAGCCGCATATCGTTGATGTGGCTAACTTCCTCAACACCATGGGAGCAAATATCAGCGGTGCCGGCACAGATACGATAAAGGTTAGGGGCGTAAAGCACCTCAAGGGCGTTTGCTATTCCGTTATTCCCGATCAGATTGAAGCTGGAACATACATGGCTGCCGTTGCGGCTACGGGCGGAAATGTGCTCATCAAGAATGTTACTCCGAAGCACCTCGAGTCTATCACGGCTAAGCTTGAAGAGATGGGCGTGAAGATTTATGAGTATGACGATTCTGTAAGAGTTGTTCGTGATCAGCCGCTCAAGAAGTGCAACGTCAAGACCATGCCGCATCCGGGCTTCCCTACCGATATGCAGCCGCAAATCGGTGTTGTGCTCAGCGTGGCAAACGGAACAAGCATCATAAACGAGAATGTCTGGGAGAATCGTTTCAGATATATCGAGGAATTGAAGCGTCTCGGCGCAAAAATCACCGTAAACGGAAGAATTGCCGTCATCGAGGGTGTGCCTGAACTTAAGGGCGGCCCCGTCAAGGCGGTCGATTTGCGTGCGGGTGCCGCAATGATTATTGCAGGTCTTGTGGCAAAAGGAACCACGAGCATTGAGGATATCAGACATATCCAGCGTGGCTATGAGGATATTGTCGGCAAGCTTACTAAGCTTGGAGCTGATATTTATCTTCAGCAGAAGCCGGATTCTGCGGCGGACAGAATCGGTTAAGAAAACATAAACGATAAAATAAAATACAGTCTCGGCACAACCGAGGCTGTTTTTTTGCGAGGTTAGGTTAATGGCGAGACTTATTCCGCTTTTCAGCGGCAGCAGCGGAAACAGCTACTTTTTGGGCGAAAACGACAACGGAATATTGATTGACATCGGCAGAAACTGCAAGCAGACAACAGAGATGTTAAAGAGCCTGAGTATTGCTCCCGAGGCGGTGAAGGCTATTTTTGTGACGCACGAGCACAGCGATCATGTGAAGGGCTTGAGAGTTTTCTCTTCAAAGTACAAAACTCCCGTTTATGCGACGGGCGGCACGCTCGGCGCACTCAGAAGCATGGGGGAGCTTAACGATAAATTTCCGCAGTATGAAATCGGAGACAGTGCGTCGGCGGCTGGAATGAATATATTTCCGTTCCATACATCTCACGATTGTGCGGAAAGCTGCGGATATCGTGTAGAGATGCCGGACGGTAAGATTTTCTCTCTTGCGACAGACCTCGGCTATGTCTCGGATGAGGTTAAGGACGGCATTAAGGGCTCCGACTATATCGTTATAGAGTCAAATCACGATGTGAGAATGCTAAACAACGGCCCGTATCCGTATCAGTTAAAAAGAAGAATACTCTCCGACAGGGGGCATCTCTCGAATGACAGCTGTGCGCATTTTCTTCCTGAGCTAATCAAGAACGGCACGAGAAGCTTCATGCTTGCTCACCTTAGCCACGAGAACAATCTTCCCGAGCTTGCCTACGAGACAAGTGCATGTGAACTTAAGCTTGAGGGTATGCACGAGAATATCGACTTCACACTAACCTGTGCGAGAAGAGAGAACACGGACGGCAGAACAATTATATTTTAACGGAGAAAAGTAAAAGCATGCAGACGGTTAAAATTATATGCGTAGGCAATCTCAAGGAGAAATATTGGCGAGACGCCGTAAGCGAGTACACAAAGCGTTTGGGGGCGTTCTGCAAGTTTTCGATAGACGAGATAGCCGAATATAAGCTTCCGAACAATCCTGCCGAGAAGGACATCGAAAAAGCCCTTAACGAAGAAGGTAAAATTATCTTAAAGCATGCATCTGACGCACGCTGCAAGATAATCCCGCTTGTCATTGAGGGGAAGACCTATTCATCCGAGGGGCTTGCGAAAATGATAGAAAACGAAGCGGTCGGCGGAGAGAGTGCCATAGCGTTTGTTATCGGCTCTTCTCACGGGCTTTCCGATGAAGTGAAAAAAGCGGGCAAGGGAATTTCCATGTCGCCCATGACATTTCCGCATCAGCTTGCGAGGGTTATGCTCTGCGAGCAGATTTACCGTGCTTTTTCGATAAACAACGGCAGTAAGTATCACAAGTAATAGTAATAATAGTAATAAAATTCATACAGATTTATGCTTAGAGTCGCAGGATTTTTCTGCGACTTTATTATTTGTTCAAAGTTACAAAATTTTATATTCAAAAACTTTGTAACAACAGTTTTCAGATGCTTGAGCTTTGGAAAATTGAATTTAAATTTAGAAAAATTTATTAGCTTAACCGATTTTACGCTCAATAATTAACTGAATTAATTAAAGCCAATCCGTTTTTACCAAAAAAAATCTCTCTGACTGTTAATTTTTGAAAAATTTAGATTAAATATTTGCGGTTGTGCAAGTTTAACAGAAGTTATTCTCAATATTTACATCAGTTACCATAATTATTATTATTTTAGTTATAATAAGTCTTGGCTTTAATAAATCCGAGGAGTAATATTTAATCACGCCCAAAGCCCGTGGTTGTGCAAGGTCGGGCGATAAGGCGGATATAAGGTTTAACGGGAGGATTTTTCAATGAAAAACTGGCGTAAGATTTTAGCGGTGGTTTTGACACTTGCAATGGCAGTTTCAATGGTAGCCTGCGGCTCCGGCAGCTCTTCCGGAACGGCAGAATCAACAGATACGGCTGCGACAGACGATTCGACAGATTCGGCAGATACTGAGGCGGATGACTCTTCCGCAGACGCTTCCACAGCGGATACAGCTTCAGACGACGAAACACCGAGAAACGAAACGGTTTATATCGGTGGACTTCAGTGGGGTACCGCAAACGATATCAACCCCTACTCATCAAACTCGAACAATTACCTAAACGGACAGGGCGATTCCGCTCGTGAAGTCGTTTACGAGACGCTTTATATGTACAACTTGCTCGACGGCTCAGTCGTTCCGCTTCTCGCAGATGGCGACTGGGTCATGAGCGATGACCAGAAGAGCATCACGGTCAAAATCAATCAGGCTGCTCATTGGTCTGACGGCACAGCTTTGACAGCTAACGACGTTGTTGCTACATTCAACGCTCACATCAAGTATGAGTCTAACGTAGGCGCAGACATGGGTCTTTACATCGCTTCCTGCGAGGCTACAGATGATTACACAGTAGTCTTCACAGCTAACGAAGAGAACTTTAACCCGCTTAAGCTCCAGGAGTACATGCCGAAGCTCTATATCGCGCAGGCAGCTTACATCGAGAAGATGGAAGAAGAGTGCGGCGGCAATTCCGAGAAGTTCAAGACGGCAACATGGTGGGACGCACCTCATTCCGGTCCTTACACTCTCACAGTCCATAACGAGCAGAAAATAATCGTTAAGAGAGACGATAACTACTGGGGACAGGACGAGTCCATGTGGGGTCAGCTTCCTGTACCTAAGTATCTCGTTCACAACATCTTCTCAGGAAACGATACAATGGCTATCGCATTTGAGAACGGTGAAATTGATATGAACCAGCAGTTTGTTTCCAATATTTGGACATATTGGGAAGATAAGGGTCTTGATATTTCCACTTATATCGACGAGGCTCCTTATTTCATCAATGCCACAATGCCTTCGCTTTGGTATAACTGCCAGACAGAAGGTCTTGACCAGACAGCAGTCAGAAAAGCTATCGCAATGGCTGTTGATTACGATCAGATTATAGCTTCTGCAGTTTCAGGATATTCTTATTCATTCTCAGAGGTTCCGCGCTCACTCTTCAACCCGACAGACGCTGAGCAGGAATGGTACGCAAAGTGCGACGATGACGGTGCTCTCTCCGATCTTAACTTCACAGGTAAAGATGTAGACGGTGCAAACGCTCTTCTCGATGAGGCAGGCATTAAGGATACAGACGGTGACGGTTACAGAGAGTACAACGGAAAGAAGCTTGAGTTCAAGGTTGAGAGCCCGTCAGGCTGGTCAGACTGGAACGCAGCTTGTGAGATTGTCGCAGCGGCTGGTCAGAACATCGGTATCGACCTCACAACTTACTTCCCTGAAACATCCGTTTGGACAGAAGACTTCCAGACAGGCGGATATGACCTCATCATGTTCACAATGACAGGTGCAGCCATCGACGGTATGTGGCTCCGTGCTTACCAGACAATGTGGGGCTTCGGCGGTGAGATTCCCGACAGAATCACATACGGCCTATCAAGATGGTACAACGAGAGAGCAGACGAAATCCTCTCCACTATCCCTGTAACAACAGACGAAGATGAGCTTGTAGCACTTTACAAGGAGCTCAACGAAATCTACCTCGAGGAGGTTCCTTCCTTCGCTCTTATGTACAGACCTTCTTACTGGCACGAGACAAACGAGTCCGTATGGACAGGCTGGCCTGAGCAGGGCGACGAAACCAACATTCCTCCGACAATCGCAATGGACGGTTACGGAATTGCAGCTCTCTACAACATAAGCCTTGTAGAGGAATAACTAATAGATAATAAATTGATTACGACCCTATAAAAATACCTTAGATCGAATGTATGCTCTGCTTTGATTATAAATTATAAGGAGCAGAGCTTCATTCAATCGCAAGGGTGAGTTTTACGGCGGTAAAATTTTCACCCAAACAAAACAAATTAAATCAAATTCGGATTTAGAAAATTACAAATGATTAAACCTTATTAACCTTGGTCCCTCGGCATAGCACAAGTGCCGGGGGATATTTTCTGCGTGAGAAAATTCGTCAAAATTTATTTACCGTTTGTAGTGAGAGATAAAGAAAAATATCTGTTGTTATGCTTGTTAGGAT
>CAVKLS010000014.1:0-4399 GCA_963657025.1 bacterium
CTTCGAGGGAAGCGATAAGACATATAATTACATTTGTGATGATGAGAACATCAAAATAGGCGATAAGGCGGTTGTTTCGACTGCCGATGGAGACAAAACCGTTACGGTAGAGAACATCTTTGTTCTGAAGGAAAGCGAATTGATTCTTCCGCTCGGGCGCTACCGTGAAATAAAAAGAAAAGCATAAAAACAGAAAGGACGAAGAAAATGAGAGACGAAAAATTACTTATCAAGCTTTGTGACGAACTCGGCGTTTCGGGATACGAAACAAAGGTAAGAGAAATCTGTGAGAAGGAGTGCGCTCCTTATGCGGACGAGATGATTGTTGACGCAATCGGCAATCTCATTGTTCTCAAGAAGGGCAAGGGCGGCGAAAACGCAAAGAAAATCATGTTTGCCGCACACACCGACCAAATCGGATTTATGATTAAAAAGATAGAAGCAGACGGCAGACTCAAGGTTTGCAATATGGGTTGGAACTGGACAGGCTCGGCTTACAACGAGAAGGTAATTTTCAGAAACGGAATTATCGGTGTAGTCGGCTGTGAGGGCAGCATCGAGGACGCAAAGAACCATGTGGATCAGCTCTATATCGATATCGGTGCCAAAGATAAAGCGGACGCAGAGAAGCACGTGAAAATCGGTGATGTTTGCGGTTACTTCGGCCCGTACTTTAATCTTCTCAACGACAACATCGCTTGCAAGTCGCTTGACGACAGACTCGGCTGCTATCAGCTTATAGAGGCTCTCAAAGAGAACGACGGAAGCTATCCGAATGATGTTTACTATGTTTTCACCGTTCAGGAGGAGCTCGGCTGCCGTGGCTCTAAGGTTACCGCAGAGAGAATTCACCCCGATTACGGTATCGCAGTTGACGTCACTCCCGCTCATGATCTCCCATGTGACCTCACAGGCTCCAATACAGTCGGCGGCG
This sequence comes from bacterium, assembly GCA_963657025.1. Lineage (GTDB taxonomy): Bacteria > Bacillota > Clostridia > Oscillospirales > Acutalibacteraceae > SIG603. The sequence continues at coordinate 935 of CAVKLS010000014.1, forward strand.
GAATCGGCGTGAAAATCTGCGATCCGTCCGTTGTTTGCGACGAAGGTCTCGTAGCCGCAATGGAGTATGAGTGTGAGACAAGAGGAATCAAGTGGCAGAGAGAGGTAATCGACAAGGGCGGCACAGACGCTTCAAGCATGAATCTCTCGGGAACAGGCGTTAAGGCAGGCGGAATTTCCACCGTTCTTCGTTATCCTCATTCTCAGAGTGCGGTTTGCTCAAAGGATGATATTGAGGCTGGCGTTGATCTTTGCATTGCCATTTCCGCTCATCAGTTCTGATTTTTGATTAAAATTTTAAGGGGCAGCCAAAAGCTGCTCCTTTATTTTCTGTAAAAATCATTAAACGCTTAACAATTGTACAATTTATTTTTAAATAATATATTGTAAAAACAGTTATCTTAATGTATAATCTAAGTGCAATTAAGTGCAGATGCTCCCCGCCGCATTTGGCGGGGTTAATACCGTCTCCTGTTATGCGGTAAGGCTTTGCATTGAAGACTATATTAAAGATTATATTTGGTGAGGAGTTGTAAAAATTGAGTAAGTTCAAAGATTTGTTTGGCGCTCAGGACATGACCGTAGGAAGTCCTACCACATGTCTTATGAAGTTTGCCATTCCGCTGCTTATCGGCAATGTCGCACAGCAGCTCTACAATACCGTCGATTCCATCGTTGTCGGTAAGTATATCGGTGACTCCGCTCTTGCGGCGGTCGGCGTTGCAGGCCCTATTTTTAACCTGCTTCTGTCTCTTTTCATGGGAATTTCCACAGGTGCAGGAATCATAGTAGCTCAGTATTTCGGAGCAAAAAACAGAGAAGGCTTATCAAAGGCAGTCGGAAATATTCTTTTTCTTACGGGCTGTGTTACCGTTATCGTCATGATACTCGGTACGGCGGTTACCGCTCCGCTCTTAAAGCTTATGGACACACCCGAGGGTGCTGTCTATGACGGTGCGAGAGATTACCTTGTTATTTATTTCTTGGGATTCCTCGGTTGTGCCGTTTACAACATGGGTTCGGGTATGCTTCGAGGTATGGGTGATTCCGTCATGCCGCTTGTCTATCTGCTCGTTTGCTGCGGACTTAATATCGTCCTTGACGTTGCGCTCATCATTGTTATGAAGGATGTAGCAGCCGTTGCGATAGCTACAGTTATCGCTCAGCTTGTGTCTTCTGTTCTCTGCATTATGAGATTGATGAAAATGAGAGATTCCTTTGATTTCGGTCTTAAGTACTTCAAGCCGATTAAGTCGCTTTGCTTCAATGTCATCAAAATCGGACTTCCGTCCGGTCTCACAACAGCTATTTTCTCCTGTTCGGCACTTGTCGTTCAGTCGCTCATCAATTCCTTCGGTGAGGTTGTCATCGCAACAAACACCGTTATCATGAGAGTAGACGGCTTTGCCATGATGCCAAACTTCTCCTTTGGTATGGCTATGACCACTTATATCGGTCAGAATGTCGGCGCAAGAGAAAAAGAGAGAGTGGAAAACGGCTGGAAATACGGCATGAAGATAGGCCTCATTTTCGTTGCAGTTATGGTTGCACTCATCTGCATTTTCGGCAGAGGACTTATGGAAATCTTCACAGAGACTCCTGAAGTTGTACAGCTTGGCTCAACTATGCTCCGTATGCTTGGTATAGGCTATCTCTTCTGCACGGTTCAGCAGGTATTGCAGGGCACAATGAGAGGTGCGGGCGACACGGTTTCGCCTATGTTCATCTCTATCATCACAACGGTTATCATCCGTGTTCCGCTGGCTTATTTGCTCAAGTCGCTCTTCATGGGCTCTACTTTCTCGGTTCTTGGACAGAACCTCGGCGCTCAGTCACCGTCCGTTGCAATTTGGCTTTCAATGCTCATCTCCTGGTTCTGCGGTGCTATCATCACGACAATCTTCTTCAGATTCGGAAAATGGAGAAAGAAGGCTCAGCAGGCTGTTTTTGCGGCAAATGAAAGTGTTCCGGAAAACTAAACAAAACAAAAAAATCAAGGGAATGCTTGTCGGAATTCCCTTTTTCACCGGGACTTATTGAAGAACTAAAATTTATTTGATATAATCTAAATATATGCCCTGTTTGAATAAGCGGGGTTCATACGATTTTTATGATTTATATAATAAAGTGAGGAAACTGAAATGCCACAGGAATTTTACCATATGACCATTGCGGGTCTTGAGCGTGATTTGCCGATTTGCCCGATTAACGACAACCTTTCAATCGCAGGCTTTGTTATGTTCGGCGATGTCGAGATCACAGAGGCTTGCGCAAGAGAGCTTCTCAAGAAGTGCCCTGAGCACGATGTAATTTTGACAGCAGAGAGCAAGGGTATTCCGATTGCTTACGAGATGGCAAGACAGGGCTGCGGAAAGTATGTCGTAGCAAGAAAGGGCGTAAAGGCTTACATGACAAACCCCGTTTCGGTCGAGGTTAAATCTATCACAACATTTAAGGTTCAGACTCTCATTCTCTCCGAGGAGGACGCCGAGGCACTTCGCGGAAAGAGAGTTCTCATTGTTGACGATGTTATTTCCACTGGCGAGTCGCTCGAGGCTCTTGAGGCATTGCTCGCAAAGTGCGATTCCAAGCCTATTGCAAAGGCTGCGGTTCTGGCTGAGGGCGACGCAAAGGACAGAGATGATATCATCTATCTCGAGCCGCTTCCGCTTTTCTTCAAGTAATTAAGCGGTATGGCGTTTAACTACGAAAAGCTTGATGAGCTTTGCGTGAGTCGTGGCATCGAGCTTAAAAAAGATGAGATTTTATCCAGATATACAGGCTTCAGAACGGGCGGCGCAGCCGACAGAATGGTAATCGCAAAATCCGAAGACGAGCTGAAGGCACTTTTGGAGCTTATTCTCGAAAAGGGATACAGGTATTTTATCCTTGGCAGAGGCTCTGATATGCTTGCACTTGACGAGGGATACCGCGGAATAGTTATCAGACTTGACGGCGAGTTCGGCAAAATAGCCCTTTTGGAGGACGGCTTGACCATAGAATGCGGAGCGGGAGCATCGCTTGCTTCTCTGTGCATTTTCGCAAGGGATAACTGTCTTTCGGGACTTGAGTTCGCTTGGGGAATTCCCGGTTCGTGCGGCGGTGCGGTCTATATGAACGCAGGCGCATACGGCGGAGAAATCAAGGATGTAGCCGTAAAGTGCGAGTATCTCACCAAAAACGGCGAAAAGGGCTGCTTTTCTCACGATGAGATGAAGCTTACTTACCGTCACAGTGTTTTTTTCGATTCGGATATGATTATCACGAAGGCGTACTTTAAGCTGAAGGCTGCCGACAAGGATGAGATAGCCGCAAAAATGGACGAGCTTATCGGAAAAAGAAAGGCTAAACAGCCGCTAGAATATCCGAGTGCGGGCTCTACCTTTAAAAGACCCGAGGGATATTTTGCGGCGGCACTTATCGAGGAGTGCGGACTTAAGGGCGAAAGCGTTGGCGGTGCCCAGGT